>JAYVYV010000213.1:0-10591 GCA_043783985.1 Acidobacteriota bacterium
GGCACCTGGCCGTGAATGTCCTGCGAGACGTAGCCGTTGTTGCGCCCCGAGTGTCCGGCGCTGCGCCCCTTCAGATCGAGGATGCCGAACTGCCGCGTCTGGAACGCCGGATCGGCGCTCAGCAGCTCGATGATCGTTTTGGGCTCGGTCCCCTTCTGCAACTCGCGAAAGACGAGCATCTGGTTCTGGTGCGTGTTGTCTCTTGAAGGATCTCGCGTTCGCCGATCTGCGGACGGCGGACGATCATCTCCAACACGCCGGCGTCCTTCGGTGACAGGGCGACCCGCTCCAGGCCCGCCTCGAGCTCGCTCGTCGTCACATGCGTCACGGGGTTCACTTGCCGGCCGGCGCCGCATGTTCCAGCGTCAGACCCACGACGGTCCCGCGCTTGAATCCCTTCCAGCCTTCGAAGTAGCTCTTCTTGTCCTGATCGTTCTTCAGGTAGAGATCGAAATACGCGGTCGCGAAGTGATCGAGGATGTTGTTCATCCGCACCGTGTCCCACACCGCATCGGCGTAGTGCGCGAACGCCGCCGGCTTGCCCGCCTCGGCGGCGACGTAGACCTCGGCCGGCGCGGGAATCGGCGCCGCCGCGTTGTGGTTCGCGTTGACAAACGTCAGCAGGTAGCGATCCGCGTTCACCGCGCCCTGATAGATCGCCTTCGTCCCCTTCTCGTACCCCGCCACATCGTCCACGCTCCCGGCGACAAATAGCACGGGCGTGGCGATCCCCTTCAGCCCCTCGGCGTCCCAGAAACCGCCCTGCATGCCCCACGGCGCGATCGCGATCGCCGCCTTGATGCGCGGATCGATCGTCTTCTTGTACTCAGGGTTCGCGGCGCCTCGCTCGGCGAGCAGCTTGTTCGGCGGCGCGCCGGCGATCGTCTCGCTCGCCTTGCTGTAGCCGCCGCCGATCACGTTGACGACCCCATAGCCGCCCATCGAGTAGCCGACGATGCCGGTGCGGCGGGCGTCGACGCGGCTGGCAAGGAAGCTGCCCGAGCCCGGCTTGCCGATGCGCTCCATCTCGTTCAGCACGAACAGCTGATCGAACGCGCGGTTGTAGAGCGTGCTCGCGAACGCCTTCTGATCGTCGTAGGTGCTCTCTTTGTGATCGATCGACACGGTGACAAAGCCTTTGCTCGCGAGGTTTTCGGCGAGATGGCTCATCAAGTAGCGGTTGCCGGGATAACCGTGCGAGATGATCACGAGCGGGAACGGCGCCTCCGTTGTCAGCGGCGCGGCGTCGCGCACGGCCTGGCCGTGCAACATCGCGGTGATCGCCGGGTCGCGGGTGATCGCGCAGTAGTCGCCGCCCGGTTTCTGGCCGGCGGTCAGCGCGGCCGGGTACCAGACCTCGAGCGTCAGCGTGCGGTCGTAGCGCGCGGTCGGGCTCCCTTCTTTCGTGCCGAGGATGTCCGGCCGGTTCCTGTCGGTCGCCTGCAGCGTGCGGACGCCGATGGCGTACTTGCCATAGGCGGCGAGCTCCGGCGCCGACGGCGTCACCGTGTCGATGCGATTCTGCTGCGCGAGCGCGCTGCCCGCGAAAGCCGTGACGACAACAGCGATGAGGGCGATAGCGGCGAGC
Organism: Acidobacteriota bacterium; assembly: GCA_043783985.1. GTDB lineage: Bacteria > Acidobacteriota > Vicinamibacteria > Vicinamibacterales > CAVVIG01 > CAVQFC01. The sequence continues at coordinate 1,589 of JAYVYV010000213.1, forward strand.
AGACGACGTGACATCCTGACCTCCAGCGCACGGGCGCGCGGCGCTCATGTTAGCATCGGCCGTTCGGCAACCACAGCGAGGCGCACATGGCAAAGAAGAAGGCCAAGACGAAGAAGTCCGGAAAACCGGCCAGACCGGTAAAGAAGGCCGCCGGGAAGAAGGTCGCTCCCGCCAGACGCGCGGCACCGGCATTCGACGCGCTTCTCGCCCCGGTGAAGGGCGCCACGCTCCGCACCATCGGCCACGTACAGCTCGAGGTCGGGAAGGCCGGCGCGGCGCGCGTGAAGCGCATGATCTACCCGCCGGGATTTCACTGGGCGGTCGACATGAAACCGGTCGTCGGCACGGATCTCTGCATGCACGCGCACGTCGGTTTCCTCGCGCGCGGCGAGATTCACATCGAGTACGCCGACGGCTGCATCGTCGAGCACAAGGCGCCGCAGATCGTGGCGATCGAACCGGGGCACGACGGCTGGGTGGTCGGGCAACAACCGGTCGTGCTGATCGAATTCGATTTCGAGGGCGACACGATCAACCGCCTCGGCATGCCGGACGCGCACCGCCATTCATGACGGTTACCGGACCCGCCGCTCGAGAGAACGGCGGTCCCCGGCCCTGCTGTGTTCCAAATCGGCCAGGCGATCGGTGTATATTTATCTCTGGACGCTATTGATCCAGTTCATCCGCGATATTTTCGAGACCGCGCGCGTCACCCGCCGGCCGGTGGTGTCGTTCGAATTCTTCCCCACCAGGACCGAGGAGGGCGAGCGCGCGCTGCTCGAAAAGACGATCCCCGCGCTCGGGCGGCTGAACCCCGACTTCTGCTCGGTCACCTACGGCGCCGGCGGCGGCACCCGGGAGAAAACGCTCGCGATCGTCGACCGGATCCAGCGGGAACAGCAGATCACTGCGATGGCGCATCTCACCTGCGTGAACGCCACGATCGACGAGACCTGCGGGGTGCTGGAGCAGACCCGCGCGCTCGGGATCAGGAACGTCCTCGCGCTGCGCGGCGATCCGCCCAGCGGCGCCACCGAGTTCGTCAAGACGGACGGCGGCTTCGAGTATTCCTATCAGCTGGTCCGGCGCATCCGCGAGTTCGGCGCGTTCTCCATCGGCGTCGCCGGCTTTCCGGAGGGGCACATCGCCTGCCGCGAGGGCAAGCATGCGGACTGGCACCGGCTGAAGGCGAAGATCGACCACGGCGCGGATTTCGTGATCACCCAGCTCTTCTTCGACAACCGCCACTATTTCGAGTGCCGCGACTTCCTGGCCGCGCAGGGCGTGGAGGTGCCGATCGTGCCGGGGATCCTGCCGATCCTCAGCACGTCGCAGATCAAACGGTTCGTCGGGTTATGCGGCGCCGATCTGCCGGCGGCCCTGCTGTCCGAGCTCGAGCAGCGTGGAGACGACGACGAGGCGGTGTCCGCGTTCGGGATCGAATACGCGACACGGCAGTGCGAGGAGCTCCTGCGCGAAGGCGCGCCGGGCCTGCATTTCTACACGCTCAACAAGGCGCGATCGACGACCGAAGTCGTAAAGAACCTCGCGCTCGAACGGCTCGCGCTCGCCGAAGCGGCGATTCTGTAGATCACCGCGCAGCCGGTGGGGGGACCGTGGTGAGCCTGACCTCCGGGAACGGCGACCTCCCCGCCAGCAATTCGGAGCGACGTCCCAGCAACTCCTGATCGAAGTACTGGCGCACGATCGCGGCGGTGATCTCGGCAGCGCGCGCCGCCGGCAATGCGCCGAGCACGCGGCGTTCGCGCAGCGGCCCGCCCCAGAACACCATGTCGGTGAATTCGAGGTGACCGGAATCGCGCACGTCCAGGCGGTAGTACGGATGCGCCGCGCGCCGGTAGATCGGATCGCTCGCGCCGTCGCGCCCGGGGCGGGCCGAATACACCATCAGGAACGGCTTCGCCATCGGCTTGTCGATCATCGAGCCGTACTGCGGGATGCCGTCGAGAATCAAGCCGGCTTTGCAGCGCGCGTCCTCGAGACAGAACTGCGCCGCCGTCACCCCACCCATGGAGTGGCCGAAGACGCCGACCCGGCTCGCGTCGAGCCTGGCGGCAAGCCGGCCGGCGGGACTCTTCGCGGGCAGACCCGCGAGGCGGTCCAGGATGAGCTTCGTGTCGTCCACCCATCGCCGCAGCGCCACGTCGGTACGCTGCAGGGTTCCCAGGTATCCCCGCAGGAGTCGGAGCTGCTCCGCCGCATCGGTCGCGCGCGTCACGGCGGCCATCGTCTCGTCTTCAAGACGCCATTCGGCGAGGACATCCTGTATCCCCTGGTTGTACGTGCCGCCGCTGCCGCTCATCGAGACGACGCGTCCGTCGCTCAACGTCGCGGCGGTGGATTCGTAGGGATGAATCAGGCTGAGCACGGCGTAGCCGTGGCTCGCGAGATCTTCCAGCAGCGCGGTGTAGGAGCTCGGCAGACCGGTGTAGCCGTGCGAGAAGACGAGGATGGGGAATCTTTGCGCCGCCGCCGCCGGAGGCGCGTCGAGCTCGGCGTGCGTCCGAACGCCCTCGACCTTGTCGAAGGCCGTCTCGGCGCCGAACAGCTTCGCGAAGGGGCGGACTTCCGCCAGCCCCTCGCGCAGGTACGGCGCAACCGCGCCACCGCGAGGCGTCGCCGGATACCAGGCGAGGACCTCGACCTGACGGAACTGGCCCGGTCCGGCAAAAGTTTCCGGACGCGATCGGTCGGTCAGGCGCCATGCGGTCGTGCCGATTGGATATCGCCCGGTGGGCGTCGGCAGCTCGAACACTGCGGGCGCCACGCTCTGTGACGGAGCCGCAGCCATCCGGGCCGCCCCGAGGGCCGCGGCGATCGCCATCACGGCGGCAGCGCTCTTCATGTCGTCACGTTGCCGGGCGGGGCCGGGTGGAAACCGTCGGTCGACTCACACCGTTACTCTATCGCTCATTCTTTCGCGTGTCGTGATTTCTCGGTCCCCGGCATTGGGGCAGCTCGCGGATGAAGAACGTCGTTCCACACGTCACGCAGCGGTAATGGCGGGTGCCGTCCGGCGAGGGACAGATGCCGCGAATGCGCTGACGGCCACACCACGGGCACGATTCCGGTGGGCCGGGCCTGGCTGGGGCCGTCTGGTGCGTCATCGAGGGTCCAACGGCGCCTTCGCCTCGCCTGGCGTGGATGCATCGCGTCGCCTGGCCGGAACGGGCGGCTCGGCGTCAACGCGCCGCCAGCCGAGCCAGTCACCGATCTCCTCCGGGGCGCGCACGAGACCGCGCGAGACCACGAACGAGCCTTTCGCGGTCTTGACGATGCCCCGCGTCAGGTGCGGATGTTGAAAAACCGCCATCTGCAGCTCCTCAGACCGTCTGCGTCAGCGTGAGCGTCCGCTGCGCGGCGGCCTCGACCTTCGTGGACACGATCCGATTGAGCGACTCGGTCAACCGCAGCGGGATCAGCCTTGGCAGCAGATCGGCCGTCACCGCGATCGACAGCGCGTGATAGACGTCGAGGCCCCGGACGCTGAAGTCCCATCGGCCGTTCACGCGCGACGGCCGCACGGCCACATGCCATGGACCCGGCAACGCGAGGGTCTCGAACGATGTCCGGATGGCCTGCTCGACGTCGTCAACGATCGCCGCGGCGTCGATGCCGTCGATGACGACGGACAGTCGGTTGCTCATGCAGTCAAGCTCCCAGGGTTCGTGGTTACGCCCGTTCCGAATTGGCCAGTGCGAAACGGCCGGCCGAGCTGCGCGAACGCCGCCCTGCCTTGTCGCGGTACATCCGTTCGTCGCCGGCCGCCATCAACTCTTCGAACGTGGTGCCGTCTTCGGGAAACCTGGCCGCGCCCGCGCTGATCGAAAGGGAGACGCGGACGCCCGGGCGCGGTTCGAACGGGTGCGCGGCGACCGCGTTCTGCAGATCCGCGACGCGCCGCATTTCATGTTCCGGGTAGCAGTCCCACAGGACCACGATGAACTCGTCACCGCCGAAGCGCGCGCAGAGGTCGTGCTGGCGCACGGTCGCCCGGAGCACGTTGCCGACCGTGCGCAAGGCGCGATCGCCGATCTCGTGACCGTACGTGTCGTTGAGCTCCTTGAGGCGATCGAGATCGAGGACGACCACGGTGCCTCTGCCCCCCGAGCGCTTGATGCGCGCCAGCCCGGCCTCGAGCTGCCGATCGAGGCAACGCCGGTTCGGCATGCCCGTCAGCGGGTCGGTGTGCGACTCGTGCTCGGTCTGCTCGAACCGGGTCGAGTTGTAGATCACGGCCGAGGCCTGCTCGGTCACGCGCTCGAGGACGCGGCGATGGTCGTCGGTGAAGCTGCCGGCCACCGTGTGGTAGACGACCAGCACGCCGATGAGCCGCCCTTCGAAGGTCAGCGGACACGGCAGCAGCGACGCCAGATCGTCGCCGCGCGTGCCGCGGCCGTCCGCGCAGGACGGAATGCGCAGCGACAGTTCGCTCCAGGATTTCGGCGTCCATTTGAACAGCGCTTCCGTTCCCGGACCATGCGCGTATCGGCAGTTGAACCCCTGCTCGTCGTCGCCCAGGAACAGCGCGCACGTGGTGAACGGAACGAGCCGGCTGACCTTCTCCTGAATCAGCGCCATCGCGTCGGCGACGCCCAGGCTCGCGCCGAGCGACTGCGCGATCTCGTAGAGGGTCTGCTCCTCGCGGTGCGTGCCGGCGATGTCGCGCAGCGCCAGCGGCTCGATCGCCGTCCAGACACCCGGCTCGACCGCCGCATCGCCGGTGGGCGCCTCGGTGTGCAGCCGCGCGATCAGCATATCGACGAGCGCGGGATCGAACGATGTGCCGGCGAATTCGCGCAGGACGGCAATCGCCGCAGCTTCGGAGCGCGCCGGCCGGTACGGACGGTCCGCCTGGAGCGTGCTGTAGCAATCGGCGATCGCCAGAATGCGCGCGCCCAGCGGAATGTCCTCGCCGCGCAGCCCCGCCGGGTACCCCAGACCATCCCAGCGTTCGTGATGGTAGAGCACCAGCTCGCTGACGGGCGCGCCGAACGCCACCCCTCGCAGGATGTCGGCGCCGACGCGTGGATGGATCTTGACGCGTTCGAACTCCTCCGGGGTGAGCGCATCGGGCTTGGCCAGGATGTGCTCGGGCACCGCCATGTTGCCGATGTCGTGCAGGAGCGCCGCCGTCCGCACGGCCTGCACCTCGGCGTCGCTCAGACCGGCCGCTTCGGCCAGCGTCGCCGCGTACTGCTGAATCGATCGAATGTGCTCGGGCGTGCAGCCCGCCTTCGCCTCGATCGCCAGCGCGAGCGCCTCGATGGTCGCGAGCTGCACCTCCATCGCGCGGTGCGTCTGATCCTGCTCTTCGCGCAAGCGCGCGACGACCGTGTTGTAGCTCCGGAAGACGAGGTACAACGGCACGGCCAGGAGCGCGAGCCACCCGAACCAGCCGCGCTGGGACGCCAGCGTCGCAACGGCTGCCAGCGCCGCACCCGCCAGGTAGCTCGGCGCGCTCCACAGGAAGTTGCGCTGCCAGGCGGCGATCGCCGGTTGACGGGTGGATAGCGCGATCGCGCCGGCGACCAGGGCCGTGTTGACGAAGAAATAGAGCGGCGCCACCACCGCGGCCGTCCGCAGCAGCGCCGCCACGCTGAGATCGCCGCGGAGCAGCATGATGACGGGCAGGCCCGCGATCGCCACGGTGACGGTCAGCGACGCAATGCTGAACACGACGCGGTGGAGCGGGTTTCGTCCGGTCGCCCTCAGCGTGCACTGGGCCCACGCGCCTGCGACCGCGATGCAGACCGTGGGTGCGGGCCCGAGCGCGAAGAGCGACCAGACATTCACCGCGTGCGACAGGGAGAGATTCGACTGGCTGCGGCCCAGCGGCAGTTCGATTTTCGCCACCGATGTCCCCACCGCCAGCGCCATCAGGGCACCAAACAGCACCGGCTGCTGCAGGCTCAGATGCGTCAGCGCGGCGACCAGGCACGCGGCGCCGGCGAGCACGACCGCCGCGACATACGTGCGCGCGTTCCGGGGCAGCGTGCGGAACGTCGTCGGCGCGAGCGGCGCGGCTTTCATCGCGCGCCCGCTTCGACCGGCGACAGGCCATAGGCCTGCCGAACCTGGGTCAACGGCCATCCGTGATCCGACACGGGCAGCGGGTCCTGCAGCAACTGAAGGAACGCGTCGGTCATGTGCGGGTCGAACATCGAACCGGAGCGGTCGGCGACCATCGCCATCGCATTTGCGTGGGTCAGCGCCCGGCGGTAGGGTCGATCGGAGGTCAGCGCGTCATAGCAGTCGGCAATCGCCAACACGCGCGCGCCTGCCGGGATGTCGTCGCCGCGCAGACGGGCGGGGTAGCCGGTGCCGTCCCAGTTTTCGTGGTGATGCCGGACCAGAGACGCCAGGCCCGGAAACGAGAGGCCCTCCAGCAGGTCGGCACCGATCGTCGTGTGCTGTTTGACGTGGGCGTATTCCTCGGACGTCAGCGGGCCACGCTTGCCGAGCAGGCGGTCCGGAATGGCGAGCTTGCCGATGTCGTGGAGCAGCGCGGCTGTTTCGATCGTGCGAAGGGAGTCGGGATCGGCGATCCCCAGGTTCGCCGCGAGCGCTGTCGCGTGGCGCCGAACGCGCTTGGCATGCTCGAAAGTCGCGAGATCTCGGGTCGCCATGGCGCGCGCGAATGTCAGGAGCGACAAGTCAAGACTCAGAGCGCCATTGGATGACAATACAGTCATATAGGGTCCGGCTGCAAATGGAGGGCCCCTGTGCATCACGGCGACAAAACAAGAAATAGAAAATATAGCTAAGCCTCTATAAATGAACAAGTTATAGACAAAATACGGGAATGTGGCGTTGAAGGTGCGGGGCCGCACCGTCTCGGTTGAGTGTGTTATTTCAGCTCAGCCAATCACGGATTGGGATCGTGAGGCAACCGGGATCCCGCCAGCCCAAGCTCCATGTAGCGCGCTCCGGCAATCGGGTTGAAACGGTAGGCGGGCACATCTTTGAAGCCGAGCTGTTCGTACATTCGCTGCGCACCGGTCATCGAGGGCAGCGTGTCCAGCAGCATCCGCCGATAGCCGGCTCGGCGCGCCCACTCAATCGCGCGTTCCGCCAGCTGCCTGCCGCCGCCGCTCCTCTGGAAGGGCGGCCGCACGTAGAGCCGCTTCATCTCGCAGCCCCTCTCGTCCGCCCGCCGAACCCCCACGCATCCGGCGACGCAGCCGTCGACGAGGCCCAGAAGCAGCGTGCCGTCCGGAGCCGCATAGTCACCCGGCAGGTTCGCGACCTCATTCGCAAAACCCTGAAACGAGAGATCGATCGCGATCCACGCGGCGTACTCCTCGAAGAGCTGCCTGACGTCATCAAGCCGCGGGCCCTCGAGAACCGGCGCAATCTGCATCACCGCGCCGGACTCCCCTCGCACTCGGCGTTCCACGACATCGTGTCCCCCATCGAGACGGTCTTCAGCCAGTCGGCGGTCGCGTCGAAGCTGGTGAGGGGCGCGCTGTCATACAGCGGGGACGGAAGCACCGCTCGGTTGGTCAGCGCCAATGGTTCGAACGGCTGTCCGCGATAAAAGATCTCTCCCTCGACCCGATCCCCGGCTGCCGCCGGCACGTGAATTTCGAAGCTGTCGAGATCCTCGGCGCCCGCCGCGGTCTTGAACGAAATCCGGCCGGATGCGGCCGTGCCCGCGAACGCCGCGGCGGACACGAACTCGCTCGCCGAGCCGCATTTCGCGTTGCGCCTCACATAGTAGGCGAGCCAGCGCTCGCCCGACTGCCAGAGCCACATCTGCACGAGATAAACATAGTCGCGGTCGATCCGGGTTTGAGAGAACGCTCCGTGAAAGCGGACGGTTGCCGGCGCCGGCGTGGATTCGGTGAACGGGATCGGCGCCCGCACGAACGTCTGGCGGCTGAAGGTCGCGAACGACAGCGTCATCCGGTCGGGGCTCCACTCCGACATGACGATGTCGTGAGGAGCGCCGAATTCGCTCTGTGCCTTGAACGCCGCCGGCAGCTGGGTCGAGCCCAGTTCGGCGTGCGAATACAGGCACTCGACCGTGCCGCCGCATTTGAACATCAGCCAGAAATGCCCGCGGTCGTTGATGATCACCCGCGTCGCCACGCCGTTCGGATCGTCCGCACGAAAGTGGCCCGCGCGAGGATCCCGGCTGGTGTCGAGAGTGCCGAAGAAATTCTCGAACGTCAGCGCGTTCCGAAACCTCGCTTCGGAGATCAGCGCCGGCCTGGCGTTGAGACGTACGAGCGATTGACTGGACTTCCACATGCCGTGAACGAACACCACGAGCGTCGGCAGGGACATGACAAGGAGCAGGACCGACGCGATCTTCGAGACCATGCCGCGGCGTCGCAGTCCCCACACGCCGACGCCGGTGAACGTGACGGTGGCGAGCGGAATCAGCAGCAGCAGGTCGACGCGGATCGGCGCGATGACTGTCTTCGACCAGACGAACTCGAGATACAGCAGGTAGCCGCAAAGCGCGAACGTGACGCCGCACAGCGTCCACATCACGCGCGACGCCGGGCGCTGTCCTTTGTGAGCGCCGGCGAGCAGCGCCAGCGGGATCCAGGAAAAGAAGGTCAGGAGATAGAGGTACTCGATCACGGCGGCTCAGTCCCCCGGACCAGATACACCGACGCGCGTACTGTCTTGGGTGAACCCGCCGCTGTGCGCCACCTGCTCGACGCCGCCCACCTCGTGGTGAGCGCGAGCCGGAAGAAGACGACGACGAAACGAACCGCGTCTACTGCGGACGCTTGAAGAGTCCGCCATAGACCGCTTTCCCGAGAATGTGTCCCTGGATCGCCTTCATCACGTTGGCGCGCGATTCGAAGGCGTCGGCCGCCGGTGTCACGTCGATCACGTTGTCGAGCGCGTAGAGCTCGAACATGTAATGGTGCTTGGGACCATTGGCGCCGGCGCCAGGACCGCGATACATCTGGCCGGTGGCGCTGAACTGATAGGCGCCGTTGGCCAGCTTCGGCCCCTTCG
>JAYVYV010000214.1:0-3955 GCA_043783985.1 Acidobacteriota bacterium
CAGATCGCGGACCGACGTGCGCGGCAGGTTGAGCGACAGCGGCTGCCAGTCGTCGCCGTCGTTGAACGACACGTAGACCTCGCGCTCCGTGCCCGCGAACAGCAGCCCCTTCACCCTCGGATCCTCGCGGACGACGTTGACCGACGCGTCGGCCGCCAGGCCGCGGGTGATCGTCGTCCAGCTGCGGCCGCCGTCGTGGGTGCGGAAGATCAGCGGCGTCATGTTGTCCAGGATCCAGAAGCCGCGGCCGTGTGTCGCGACCGCGAGGTCGTCGCCGTGCACGATCAGATCGCGGACTGAGGTGCGCGGCAGGTTGAGCGACAGCGGCTGCCAGTCGTCGCCGTCGTTGAACGAGACGTAGACCTCGCGCTCCGTGCCCGCGAACAGCAGTCCTCTCGTCGCCGGATCTTCGCGCACGACGTTGACCGGCGCGCTGGCGGCGAGGCCGCGCGTGATCGACGTCCAGGTCCTGCCGCCGTCGCGCGTGCGGTAGACGATCGGGGTCAGATCGTCGACGCGGAAGCGCGACACCGAGATGTAGGCGGCCGCGGCATCGAAGTGCGACGCGTCGATCTGCGTGACCTTGCTCCACGGCGTCATCGCCGCCGGCGTGACGTCGGCCCACGACATCCCGCCGTTCTTCGTCAGATGCACCGACCCATCGTCGGATCCGGTCCAGATGACGTCGACGCTCAGCGGCGATGGTCCGATCGCGTAGATGACGCCGCGGTGCTCGGCCTTCGCGGCGTCGGCCGCGTACACGCCCAGCGACGCCGGGACCTCGGGATGCGCCCGCGAGAGATCCGGGCTGATGGTCGCCCAGCTCCGGCCGCCGTTCGTCGTTTTGTAGAGAAACTGCGTGGCGAAGAACAGGACGTGCGGATCGGCCGGCGAGAACAGGAGCGGCGCGGTGCGGACGAAGCGGTCCGCGCCGTCGCGGACGACGACCGGGCCGACGTTCTGCACGTCGCCCGTGCGTTCGTCGTAGCGCGTCACCTTGCCGCCGAAGATGACGCCAGGGTGCAGCGGGTCGGGCGCCGCGTAGCCGTATTCCTCGACGCCGACCGGATGCCACTCGCGGAACGTGATCCCGCCGTAGTCGCCGCGCGACACGACGCCCGCGGATCCGCTTTCCTGCTGGCCGCCGTAGAGCCAGTACGGAAACCGGTTGTCGGCCGTGACGTGAAACATCTGCGCTGTCGGCTGGTTGTACCAGGAGCTCCACGTCCGGCCGCCGTTCACCGTGATCGTGGCGCCCTGATCGGCGGCGATCAGCATGATGTCGCGGTTGGTCGGGTTGATCCAGATCGTGTGGTAGTCGTCGCCGCCAGGCGCGCCTTTGATGGCGGTGAACGTGTGTCCGCCGTCGATCGAGCGGTAAGTGGACGTGTTCGCGGCGTAGACGACGTTCGGGTCCGTGGGGTCGACGCGCACGTTCGCGAAGTCGTCGCCGCGTCCCCAGACGCGCGTCTCGGTGTTCAGCAGCGTCCAGCTCGCGCCCGCATCGTCCGATCGGTACAGTCCCGGAGTACGGGCGGTGACCCAGGCGTAGATCCGCTTCGGATCGCTCGGCGCGACGCCGATGCCGATGCGGCTCAGGCCGTCGGCCGCACCCGGCAGCCCGCCGGTGAGCGGGCGCCACGTCGCGCCGCCATCGGTGGATTTGAACAGGCCGCTCGTCGCGCCGGTGTAGGCGTTGTTGTATTCCCACGGCCCCTGCCGGGCCGCCCAGAGGACGGCATAGACCGTCTGCGCATCCGACGGATCGAACGCGACGTCGATCGCGCCGGTGTTCTCGTCCTTGTACAGCACGCGCTGAAACGAGGCGCCGCCGTCGGTGGATCGGAACACGCCGCGCTCCTCGTTCGGCCCGTAGGGATGGCCCAGCGCTGCTACGAACAGACGGCCCGGGTCCTTCGGGTCGACGATGACGCCGCCGATCTGGCGCGCGTCGCGCAGGCCGAGGTGGACCCACGTCCGTCCCGCGTCGGTCGACTTGTAGATACCGTCGCCGACCGAGAGATCCGGGCGCTGCAGCCCCTCGCCGCTGCCGACGTAGATGACGTTCGGGTCGGAGGGCGCGACCGCGATCGCGCCGATCGACTGCGTCGGCTGACCGTCGAAGAGCGCGTCCCAGGTCAATCCGTAGTCGGTGGTCTTCCAGACGCCACCGTTGTTGACGCCGATGTAGAAGACGTTGGGCTGCTGCGGTACGCCGGCGGCGCCGACCGTGCGCCCACCGCGGTACGGGCCGATGGCGCGCCAGCGCATCGCGTCGTAGAGCGACGCATCGGGTCCCTGCGCGTGCACGGGCCGCGCCAGAAGCAGACAGGCGATCGCGAGGAGACGCTTCACGGTCTGTAATTATGTCCCGTATGGCCGCGCCGGGGTGGGCTCCGATTCCCGCTTGGGTTGCCCCTGAAATCTGAAATCTAAACCCCCTGAAATCTGAAATCTGAACTCTGAACTCTGAAATTCCAACAGCCGTGCTATCGTGATGGTCTTAACAGGAGGCTTGATGAGGAAAGCGTTGAGGCTGCTGCCGCTCGCGCTCGTCGCGTGCGGTCTGCTCGCCACTCCGGCCGTTGCCCAGACCCCGAGCGCGGAGCTCAAAGTCGGCGACGCGGCGCCGGACTTCACGCTTCCGGGCACCGACGGCAAGACCTACAGCCTGAAAGATCTGAAAGGGCGCTGGGTCGTGCTGGGATGGTTTCCGAAAGCGTTCACCGGTGGTTGAACGGCCGAATGCAACTCGCTCCGGGAGAGCGGGGGACTCATTCGCGCCTTCGACACCGCGTACTTCATGGTGAGCGTCGACACGCTCGAGGACAACAAGGCGTTCGCGCTGAAAGAGCATGCGGACTTCCCGATGCTCTCGAACCCGGACAAGAAGGTCGCGTTCGCCTATCAGGTGATTGCCGCCGACGCGCCGCCCGAGCGCCAGTTCGCGAGGCGCTGGACGTACTACATCGATCCGACCGGCAAGATTGCGTTCATCGACAAGGCCGTCAAGCCCGCGACGTCAGGCCAGGACATCGTCGTGAAGCTGGGCGAGCTGAGCGTGCCGAAGCGGAAATAAGAAGATTGGGTAATCGGGGAATCTGGTGATTGGGTCATCGGTGGTTCGATTGCCCGATCGATTACGATTACTCGATTATCCCATCGCTCAATTCAGCTTTTTTCTCGCCTCCGCGACGCGTTCGCGATCGATGTCGCCGTCGCCCCAGTACTGCACGAACCGCCGGTAGAACGCCTGCGCCTTGACGCGATCGCCGCCCCGCTCGTAAATCTGCCCCAGGTGATACAGACTGCGAACGAACTCGATCGGATTCCAGATCCGCTGGATGCCGCCGTCGGCGATCCGCTGAAACCGCGCCCGCGCCGCAGTGTCGTTGCCCGCGGCGAGATACGCAGATCCAAGATCGAACCGGATGGCGCTCGCCTGACCGATCCCGGGGGGCGATATGGGGTATGGCGGCAGGCGCGCTTCGGCGCGCGTGAGCTCCTCGATGGCGCGCGCGTTGTCGTGGTGCAGGAGCGCGATGCGTCCGGCGACCTGGTTCGTGAACCGCTTCATGTACTCGCCGGGGGCGATGGCGGTCAACCGCTCCAGTTCCTGTGTCGCATTCCGGCTTGCGACCGCATCGCCCGATTGCGCGGCGGCAACCGAGGCGAGGATGAGACTCCAGCGCGGTTGAGGTCCGGACCCGCGCGCGTCCGCGAGGGCGCGCCGAGCCTCGGCGAAGGCCGAAGCCGCATCGCCCCTGGCAAGCAGCACCACCGCCGCGACGTTGCGCGCCGTCGCGCTCTGGGGCGAGCCCGTCGTACCGGACTCGGATGCCGCTTTTAACAGGAGCTCGAGCGCATCGGCCGTTCGGCCTCTGATCAGCCGTTCCTCCGCGAGGTTCAGCGTTCCCGTGAAGCGCCACGCCGGGTCGGGCGAACGGCGAAGCTT
>JAYVYV010000215.1:0-3951 GCA_043783985.1 Acidobacteriota bacterium
ACAGGACGAACATCACGACGGCGAATGCCGCGAGCAGAAGGCGCGTTCGATCGATCGGAGCGTCCTCGTCGAACACGCGTGGATGCCGCGGGCCGAAGACGAGCAGCATCACCGTCATCAGACCCGTCCAGACGAACCAGCTGGGCGCGACGAAGCCCAGGCACAGCCCCACCCCAACCATCGCGAACGTGATGTAGGTCGACCAGCGAGGGCCGAGCACGGAGTACGCGATGTGCCCCCCATCGAGCTGACCGACCGGAAAGAGGTTCAACGCGGTCGCCAGCAGACCAAACCACGCGCCGAAGGCGACGGGATGCAAGTTCAGCTCGAAGCCGGCAGGCGGCGCGCCCCAGAAGAGCGCCGACGTGAGCTTGAACAGCCACGGATAGCCGAGGGAATAGAAGGATGTTCCCTCCGGAAATGCCGCGGGGTCGAGGATGGGCGACATCGTCGACATGGCAACGCCCGCGAGCAACAGCGGCACGGCGACGGCGAACCCTGCCAGCGGGCCGGCGATGCCGATGTCGAAGAGCATGCGTTTGCTGGGAATCTGCTCGCGGATGCGGATGAACGCGCCCAGTGTTCCGGTCAGGAAGGGCGGCGGGACCGGGATGAAAAACGGCAGCGACGCATCGACGTCATAATAGCGGCACGCGAAATAGTGGCCGAGCTCGTGGCAGCCGAGAATCGTCAGGATGGCGAAGCTGAACCAGAAGCCGTGGACGAGCAGAGGCGCCGAGAGCACCGCCGGCAACGGATGCCCAAGCGAAACGACGAAAGAGATCCAGACGTCAACGCCAGCGAACGTGGTGCTGACTATCGTGGCGGCGAACAACAGGACGTGCAGCCATACGCGCCCCTGGAACTTCGGGCTGGGCTGCCAGACGACCGCCGGAGTGGGGTCCAAGTTAGCCGATGTTCTGGAGGTCTTTGCCGGGCTTGAAACGGATCGTGCGGCCCGGGGGGATGCGAACTTCCTTGCCGGTGCGAGGATTACGGCCGATACCGCGCTTGCGCGGCTTCACCTGGAAGACGCCGAATCCGCGCAGCTCGATGCGCTCACCGCGCTGCATCGAGGTCCGCATCGCATCGAACACCGCATCGACGGCCACCTCGGCTTTGACCTTGGTGATGTCCGCGATTTTCGAAACTTCGTTGACGATGTCGACCTTGATCATGCTTAGGGTCTCCAGACCGCTTGTAAATACTATAGATTGTGAGACTTACGCTGTCAATGTTGAGGCTAAGTGAAAGAGTGAATGTCCCGTAAATCGCCCTCCGTCGTGCTCGTGGGCCGGCCAAACGTGGGCAAATCCACGCTTTTCAACCGGATGACCGGCAGCCGCCGGGCTATCGTCGCGCCGATCGCCGGGACGACTCGCGATGCGCTCGCGAGGCCAGTCGTCTGGCGCGGCACGTCGCTGCAATTGTTCGATACCGGCGGGTTATACGGCGAGAGCCAGGATCCTCTTCACGAACTGGTCGTCGCTCAAGGCCAGCGGGCGATCGTCGGCGCCGATCTCCTCGTCTTGTTGGTCGACGGACGCGAGGGGCTGGTTCCGGGCGACGAACGGATCGCCCGCGAGCTGCGCGAGACCGGCATCCCCGTGATGCTGGCGATCAACAAGACCGACGACAAGCGGTCGCGGAAGTCGGCGATGGAATTTTTCCAGCTGGGCTTCGACCCGGTGACAGAAATCTCAGCCGAGCACGGGACGGGCGTGGCCGAGCTGCTCGATGAGATCGTGGCGCGCGTGAAGGGCTCAGGGCTTAAGGCTCAGGGCTCAGAAGCCCAGGGCTCCGACGAAAGCGCCCAGCCCTCGACCCCCAGCCCTGATCCGGCAGACCACGAAACGCGTTTTGCGATCGTGGGCCGCCCGAATGTGGGGAAGTCGTCTCTGGTGAACCGGTTGCTGCGCACGGAGCGGGTGCTCGTCAGCGACATGCCGGGGACGACGCGCGATGCGATCGACTCGCCGCTGCTCTGGCAGCGTCGGCACTTTCGCATCATCGACACGGCCGGAATGCGACGTCCGGGACGCGTGTCGAGCGGCGGGAAGGTCGAGATGGTCAGCGTGGCGCTCGCCAAGGAATCGATCGCCGACGCCGACGTCGTCGCCCTGGTGATCGACGCCAGTACCGGCGCCTCGGATCAGGACGCCGCGATTGGCGGGGAAGCGGACCGCGCCGGCCGCGGCATCGTGATCATCGTCAACAAGTGGGACCTCGTGAAGACGGAGGACCACACGTTCGTCCAGCGGTTCGACGAGGCGCTGCGCCACGGCATGCGTTTCCTCGACTTCGCGCCGATCCTCCACATCTCCGCGCTGACCGGCGAGCGCACGGCCAAAGTGCTCGAGACGATGGACAAGGTGGCGGCGGCGCGCCGCGTGCGCGTGCCGACCCCTGCGCTCAACAAGTTCATCGAGAGGGTGACGGCGGCCAACCCGCCGGTCAGCCCCGGGCGCAAGCACGTGCGCATCATGTACGCGGCGCAGACCGGCGTCGCGCCGCCGTCGTTCCTCTTCTTCACCAACGTCGCGACGACGTTTCACTTTTCCTACGAGCGGTTCCTGATCAACAAGCTGCGCGAGGAGTTCGGGTTCCTCGGCTCGCCGATCCGGATCCAGGTGCGGCGCCGCGATCGCAACACGAACGTCGGCGGCACGCGCAAGCCGAAGCAGGTGCGCCACGGCGCGAAGACGAACATGGTGCAGAAGGAGCGGAAGGACCGCCGCGCGCGCAAGAACCGCCGCGACAAGAAGGAACGCTGAGTATCGCGCGAAGCCGTGAGAGCGGCGTTGTGCGCTACCATGCTCGCGTGACTATCGCGCTCACATTGCAGATTCGCCGGCTGGCGTCCGCCGAGGGGCTCGCGCTGCCGGTTTACATGACGCCGGGCGCCGCCGGCATGGACCTGCACGCGGCGCTCCTCGAGGATCTGCTGATCGAGCCGGGCGGGATCGTGCTCGTGCCGACCGGACTCGAGGTGGCGATTCCGGAAGGGTTCGAAGGGCAGGTGCGCCCGCGATCGGGGCTCGCGGTGAAGCACGGCATCAGCCTGCCGAACACGCCGGCGACGATCGACTCCGACTACCGCGGGGAGATTCGTGTCCCGCTGATCAACCTGGGCCGGGAGGCGTTCCGCGTCTCGCGCGGCATGCGCGTCGCGCAGCTGGTCGTCGCGCCGGTCGCGCGCGTGACGTGGGACGAGGTCGACGTCCTGCCGGCGACCGATCGGGGCGGAAAAGGCTTCGGCCACTCCGGGGTGTAGCGCCGCGGTTCGGGCGCGAGCCTTTTAGGCGGGCGACCTGATATACTTTTTCGGCGCCCAATGCCGGATATGCCCGCCCAGGTCGAGATCCCCAAGCGCGCGTTGTTCACGGCGGCCGAGGTGTGCGACCTCGCGAAGTTGCAGCCCTACGTGCTGCGCTCGTGGGAGGCGGAGTTTCCGCAGCTGGGCGTCGCCAAGACGGCCGGCGCGCCGCGCGGCTACCGTCGGACGGATGTGGAGCAGGTCCTGAAGATCAAGCACCTGCTGCTGGTCGAAGGGCTGACGCTGGCCGGCGCGCGGCGGAAGCTGGACGAGCAGACGGCGCCGATCGCCCTCGACGCGCCGGCGATGGAAGAGCTGATCGGTCGCAACGCGCGCGAACGGCTGACGGCGGTCAAGCGCGGCCTGCAATCGATTCTGGAGCTGCTGACCAGCGGGCACGGCGCCGACGAGTTCCGTCTCGCGGCGCCGGCGGCAGCCATCGCTTCGTCGCGCGTCCGGTCGATGCCGGCGGCGCGGCTGAAGGCGTCGCGCGGCAAGACGCCGGCGTCAGCTCACGGATCGGCGCGCCCCCAGGCGCGCCGCAAGCGTTCGGCGTAAGATCGAAGAGTCGGGACGTAGCGTAGCCTGGTTATCGCGCTTGACTGGGGGTCAAGAGATCGGGAGTTCGAATCTCC
>JAYVYV010000216.1:0-3942 GCA_043783985.1 Acidobacteriota bacterium
TCAGCCGCAGCCGCGCGGCCGCCTCCGGCCGGCGCCGGGCCAGCTCCGTCAGCCGCGCGATCATCACGCGGCGCTGTGGGGGGCGGCGCGTCAGCGCGAAGCCGCGGATGTCCGGATCGACAAAACCCAGGAGCAGTTCGCGTGCGCGCGGCGTATCGAGGATTTATTTTTCGAGAGTTGGACGGGGATCTACGCGATTTTGACTAGTGGGCCGCAAGGCGGTTCGTTTTACCGCCCTGCCGGGCTTGATCAATTGACCAGATACTTGCATCAAAAATAGCTGTAGTTATTGGTGCGGAAGAGAGGATTCGAACCTCCACGGGGTTGCCCCCGCCAGCCCCTCAAGCTGGTGCGTCTGCCGTTCCGCCACTTCCGCGTCGAGGCCGAACAACCTGAAGGGCAGATTTCAGATTGCAGAGTGCCGCTATTTCGGCGGCGTCGTCGTGCCGGCGGGCGCCTTCGCCGGAGCGGGGGCCGCCGCCGGTGAGGTCACCGGCGCTTTCGGCGCGGTGATCGGCGCGGGCGGCGGCGCCGTGCCGCTGACCACCGACCCCGAACCGCCCCGCCCCATGATCGACAACGCCATCGCGCCTAGCATGAAGAGCACCGAGAGAATCGCCGTCGCCTTCGTCAGCACCGTCGCGCCCGCGCGCGCGCCGAACGCCGACTGGCTGCTGCCGCCGCCGAAGGCCGCCGCCATGTCCCCCTTGCCCTGCTGGAGCAGAATCACCAGCAGCAGGATGAGGCACGTCAGCACGTAGAACGTCGAGAGGGCGTAGTAAGCAATCATAAAAGCAGGCTTTCGGCGAACAGGAAACCCCGATTATACAGCAGGCCGCCGGCTCCTTGTCACGATGTCCGCAAAGCTGCGCACGTCGAGGCTCGCACCCCCGACCAGCGCGCCGTCCACGTCCTCCTCGGCGATGAGCTCACGGATATTGTCCGGCTTCACGCTCCCGCCGTAGAGGATCCGGCACGCCTCGGCCGCGTCGGCGCCGAACCACTGCCTCAGCCGCCTGCGGATATGGGCGTGCGCCTCGCCCGCCTGCGCCGCGGTCGCCGTCCGTCCGGTTCCAATCGCCCAGACCGGCTCGTACGCCACCACCAGCCCCCCAATCTGCTCCGCCGACAGCTGCTCGAGACCGTCCTTGATCTGCCGGTCGAGGACCGCGGGCATCTCGCCGCGCTCGCGCTCCTCGAGGGTCTCGCCGATGCAGACGATGGGGATGATCCCCGCGGCGATCGAGGCCAGCGTCTTGCGGTTGACCATGACGTCGGTCTCGCCGAAGAGGCGGCGCCGCTCCGAATGGCCGACGATCGCGTAGGCCGCGCCGGCCTCCTTCACCATCGCGGGCGACACTTCGCCGGTAAACGCGCCCTCGCGCTCCCAGTACAGGTCCTGCGCGGCGACCGCGATGTTGGTGTTCTTCGCCGCACCGGCCGCGGCGTGGACGGCGGTGAACGGCGGCGCGACGACGATGTCGACGCCGCTGGCGTCTTTCACCAAATCGCGGAGATCGGTGACGAACGCGACCGTCTCGCCGACGGTCTTGAACATCTTCCAGTTACCGGCGATCAGCGGTGTGCGCATAAGGCCTCGCAGGTCAGGTCGGTGCGGCCGCTCATCCTTTGTCCGCCAAAGCCGCGACCCCGGGGAGCGTCCGGCCGCCGAGAAACTCGAGCGACGCACCGCCGCCGGTGGAGATGTGCGTGATCCGGTCGGCGAGGCCGGCCTTCCTCACCGCGGCGATCGAATCGCCGCCGCCGATGATCGTCGTGCCTTTCACCGCCGCGACCGCCTGCGCAACGGCGTTGGTGCCCTTCGCGAACGCGTCGATCTCGAACACGCCCATCGGTCCGTTCCACACGACGGTCTTCGCGTCGGCGATCGCCGCCGTGTACGCGGCGATGGTGGCGGGCCCGATGTCCAGGCCCATGCGATCGCCGATCTCCGCATCGCCGACGGTCAGCAGCTCGTGCGGGGCCATGGCCTCCAGCTTCGCCGCGACGACGTGATCGGTTGGCAGCAGCAGCGCGACGCCGCGCGTCTTCGCGTCAGCCTCGATCGCCTTCGCCTCGTCGATCTTGTCGTCCTCGACGAGCGATCGGCCGATCGGCACGCCCCGCGACTTGAAGAACGTGTACGCCATCGCGCCGCCGACGATCAGGCGGTCCACCTTGCCGAGCATGTTCCGGATGACGTCGATCTTGTCCGACACTTTCGCGCCGCCCAGAATCGCGACGAACGGCCGCTCCGGCGCCTCGAGCGCGTGGCCGAGATACAGGAGCTCCTGCTCCATCAGCAGACCCGCCGCCGGCTGCTCGAACAGGCGGGTGATCGCCTCGACCGACGCGTGCGCTCGGTGCGCCGCGCCGAACGCGTCGTTGACGTAGCGCGTCGCCAGCGACGCCAGCGCCTTTGCGAACGCCGCATCGTTGGTTTCTTCTTCCGGGTGGAACCGCAGGTTCTCGAGCAGCACGACGTCGCCGCCGGCCTTTCGCGCCTCGTCGCCGACGCAGTCGGCCGCGAACGCGACCGGCGTGCCGAGCAGCTCCGCCAGCCGATCCGCGACCGGCCGCAGGCTCATCTCCGGGTTCGGCTTGCCCTTCGGCCGTCCGAGATGGCTCGCAAGGACGACGGTCGCACCCTGCTCGAGCGCGTACTGGATGGTCGGCAGCGATGACCGGATGCGTGTGTCGTCGCCGATCGTCCCGTTTTTCAGCGGCACGTTGAAGTCGACCCGGACGAAGACCCGCCGGCCTTCGAGATCGAGATCTTTGATGGAGAGTTTCATGACCGCTCGGCTGAAGCCTTCGCGCTACGCGACGCCTTCGCGCTACAAAGGCTTCGCGCTACAACCCCTTGGCGACCAGCTTGCGGAGCAGATCGACGCAGCGGTTCGAGTAGCCCCACTCGTTGTCGTACCAGGACAGGACCTTCAGGAAATCGCCCTCCATCACCTTCGTGTACGGCATGTCGACGATCGAGGAGTGCGGGTTGCCCTTGAAGTCGATCGACACCAGCTCCTCGTGCGAGCAGGCGAGGATGCCTTTGAGCGGGCCGTCGGCGGCCTTCTGCAACGCGGCGTTCACCTCGTCGGCCGTGACCGTCCGGTTGAGAATCGCCGCCAGGTCCACGCACGAGACGTTCGGGGTCGGCACGCGCATCGAGATGCCGTCGAGTTTGCCCTTGAGCTCGGGGAGCACTTCGCCCACCGCCACCGCCGCGCCGGTCGTCGTCGGAATCATGGAGAGCGCCGCCGCGCGCGCGCGCCGGAGGTCCTTGTGCGGCAGATCCAGCAGCTGCTGATCGTTGGTGTACGAGTGGATCGTCGTCATCCACCCCTTCTTGATGCCGAAGGTCTGGTGCAGCACCTTGGCCAGCGGCGCCAGGCAGTTCGTGGTGCACGACGCGTTCGAGATGATGTGGTGCTTCGCCGGATCGTACAGCTCGTCGTTCACGCCGAGCACGACGCTGAAGTCAGGGCTCTTGGCCGGCGCCGTGATGATGACCTTCCTGGCTCCCGCCGCGATGTGCTTGGCCGCGGCGTCGCGGTTCGTGAACAGGCCCGTGGACTCGAACACCACGTCCACGCCGAGGTCTTTCCACGGCAGCTGGGCGGGATCGCGGAACTGGAGGACCTTGAACTCGTCGCCGTCCACGGCGATCGTGTCCTCCCTGGCCTCCACCTTCGCGTGGAGGTTGCCGAGGACCGAGTCGTACTTCAGCAGGTGGGCCAGCGTGTGCGCGCTCGTCAGATCGTTGACGGCGATGAAGTCGATGTTCTTGTCGCCGAGCGCCGCCCGCATGATGTTGCGACCGATCCGGCCGAAGCCGTTGATACCAACCCGAACAGACATGCAAAGTCCTCCAGGACAAACGTTTCATTCTACAATAAGCCCACCGCGATGTATCTCGCCTACAGCCTGCTGACGCTGGCC
>JAYVYV010000217.1:0-10468 GCA_043783985.1 Acidobacteriota bacterium
CGAACCTCGAGATGCTCTTTCACGATTACGAATCGCCGCCCATGAACGAGAGCGGCGGCACCTGGATGCGCGCCGAGCCGGCGCTCGTCAAGGAGCTCGCGTGGGCCGGCTTCGATCTGGTGTCCCGCGCCAATAACCACGCCGGCGACTATGGCGTCGGCGGTATGCGCCTGACGACGAAGTACGTCCGCGAGGCGGGGCTCGTGCAGGCGGGTGTCGGGGAGAGCCTCGCGGAGGCGCGCGAGGCGCGGTTCTTCGACTCGCCGAAGGGGCGTGTCGCCCTCATCTCGACGGCATCCACGTTCCCCGACCATTCGCGGGCGAGCGCCACGCGCGGCGACATGCCGCCTCGGCCCGGTCTGAACCCGCTGCGGTTCACGACCACCAACATCGTCACGCGCGACGGCATGGACGCCCTGCGCCGCGTTGCGCGCGAACTCGGCCAGCGCCCGCCCGATCAGGCAGACGGCCTGACGTTCAGCGGGCGCCGCTACGTGATCGGCGACAAGCCGGGCGTCCGCACTGAACCGCTGAAGGATGACGTCGATGGCATGGCCCGCGTGGTATCGAGCGCGGCGAAGATGGCCGACTACGTGATCGTGACGAGTCACACCCACGAAGGAGGGTCGGACCGCACGGTGCCCGCCGATTTCCTCGTCGCCTTCGCCCACGCGATGATCGATGCCGGCGCCGACATGTTCGTCGGGCACGGTCCACACGTGGTGCGCGGCATCGAGGTGTACAAGGGCAAGCCGATCCTGTACAGCGTCGGTGATTTCATCTTTCAGAACGAGACGCTGCTACGCTTCCCGTCGGAGGCGTACGATGCGGTGGGATTGGGGCGGGATTCCGAAATCGGCGACTTCAACACCACGCGATCCGGCAACGATCGCCGGGGCTTCAACGCCGACCACGAGATCTGGGAGTCGTTCGTCGCGATCCTGGAATGGAACGGCAAGCATTTGACAGAGCTGCGGCTCCATCCGATATCGCTCGGTTTCGGTGCGCCGATGACCCAGCGCGGCCGGCCGATGCTCGCGAACCCGGCGGTGGCGCGGCAGATTCTGGACAACATTGCCGTCCGGTCGCAGGCGTTCAACACACGGATCACGATCGAGAACGGCGTCGGCCGGGTCGTGCTCCGCGACGCACCCGGATCGAATCCATGACGATGAAACCGATCACGCTCCTCTTGGTCTTGTGCTGTCTCGGTGTCTCAGTGCCGACGCGAGCTCAGTCGAGGGGCGCGTACCCGCGGCCAGCGGAAGGGGACTTCGTCGCACGCGACTTCCGGTTCGGCTCCGGCGAGTCCCTCCCGTCGGTCACCCTGCACTACCGCACGATCGGCACGCCGCGGCGCGACGCGTCGGGCGTGGTTCGCAACGCCGTCCTGATTCTTCACGGGACCGGCGGCACCGGCGCCGGGTTCCTGTCGCAGACGTTCGGCGGCGAGCTGTTCGGCGCCGGCCAGGCACTCGATGCGACCCGCTACTTCATCATCCTGCCCGACGGCATCGGCCACGGGAAGTCGAGCAAGCCGAGCGACGGCCTGCACGCCCGCTTTCCGAAGTACACGTACGACGACATGGTCCGCGCGCAGCATTCGATGCTCGTCGACGGCCTGAGGGTGGACCATCTCCGGCTCGTGCTCGGCACGTCGATGGGCGCCATGCACTGCTGGGTGTGGGGCGAGATGTACCCCGACTTCGTCGACGGCCTCGTGCCGCTCGCCAGCGCGCCCACGCAGATCGCCGGGCGCAACCGCATGATGCGCACGATGATCATGGACAGCATCACGCGCGATCCGGCCTGGAAGAACGGCGACTATACCGAGCAGCCGCACGCCGGCATGGTCGGCGCCGTCAACCTTCTGATGATGATGATCAGCAGCCCGATCGGCTGGCACAAGTCGGGGCCGACGCGCGACGCGGCGGATCGGTGGTACGAGGATCAGCTGAAGGCGCGCGTCGCCGCCAACGACGCCAACGACATGCTCTACCAGTTCAACTCGTCGCGCGACTACGATCCTTCTCCGAACCTGGAAAAAATCACGGCGCGCCTCCTCGCCATCAACTCGGCCGACGACGTGGTGAACCCGCCGGAGCTGGGGATCATGGAGAAGCTGATGCCGCGGGTGAAACGGGGACGGTATATCCTGCTCCCGACCACCGACCAGACCCGCGGCCACGGCACGCACTCGCTGCCGGCCGTCTGGGGTCGGTATCTCGCGGAGTTCCTCCTGGAATTGACGCCGTCGGCGTCGCTGTAGCGCCTGTCCGGCCTGCCTCTTTTGCTCGTGGCGCGTCAGGGGCCGGTGGTAGTCTTGCTCGCACAGGAGACAGCACATGCACATTCAGATCGTCAACTTCCGTCTGAAGGACGTCACCGAGGGCCAGTACGCTCGACTCTGCGACGAGATCGCGCCGGCGTTCGCCGCGGTGCCGGGGCTGCTCACGAAAGTCTGGCTGGCCAACTCACACACCGGAACGTTCGGCGGCGTGTACACGTGGGACAGTCGCGAGGCCATGGAGCGGTACACAACGAGCGATCTGTTCAAGACCGTCGCGACGCATCCCAATCTCGCCGGCATCACCTCGAGCGACTTCGCCGTGATGGAAGGTCCCACCCGCGTGACGCGCGGCCAGCAGGCGGCGCACGTCTGACGGCCTGAGCCCGCCTCACCCCCGCTCCCACTCAGCCAGCCGCTCCACCAGCATGTCGAGCGGCAGCACGAACGTCGCGCCGTCGCCGTCGCGCCGGAAGACCACGTGCGACCAGCCGCGGACGGCGATCGGAGTGCACATCGCGCCGAACAGCCGCAGGCGCCGGCTGTCCACCGCATTGAACAGGACGCGCTCGTAGCGGGACCGACCGAGGTGGGCGGTGTCGCCCTCGTCCCACACCGCCATCCGTCCGACATCGTCGTACGCCGCGGGCCGATCGTCGAGCGTCAGCAGGCTCGCGCCGCCTCCGGCCAGGGTGGCGGCGATCAGCCGCAGCACGGGCGGATCGGCGATGCGCGCGACGGAACGGGCGAAGCGGGCGAAGACGTCCCGCGCGACGCCGCGCAGGCTGAGGATGCCCCGGCTCGTCGCCCACATCGGTGCGTCGATCTCGCAGGCAAAGGGGTTGGCGGGGAAGCAGTCGAACCGCGCGAGCCAGCCGTGGCGCGACGTGTGGCGCATCGGCGAGAAGCGAAGAACAGGCACTTCGCGTTCCAGCCGCTGCCGGCCGATCGATCGCCACGTCATCATGCCGCGCACGATGCCGGCAATGAGCGACCCGGCGGCGATCATCAGCGGCGGATGCGGTGTGAAGTCGGCGGTAATTTCGATCCGGCGCTGGCGCGGGCGGACGCCGACGCCGGTGGAGCGGCGGTTGGCGGCCAGGAGCATGACCGGCGCCGGAAGCACCTCGATCAGCGCCCGCGACAGACGCTCGAGCCGGCGTGCCGTCGCCGGCTTCCCGCCCACGTCGCCGACCGACACGTTGTAATGGGTGCTGAAGCCCTGAAGGCGCGCACGGTGTCCGCTGTCGTGCTCCCATCGATCGAGGTGCGCTCGCACGAAATGCAGCGCCTCCCAGAGGGAGCGGGCGGCGCGCGACATGCAGCCGGGTTCCATCTCGATGGCCGGCGTCGCGACTTCGATGACGCCGGTGTCGAAGTACACGACCGCGCCGTTGGGCAGGTGATAGGACGTGCCGACGCGGTGCATCAGCGGCTCGCGGATGAAGCCGCGCGGATCGCCGAACACGGCCGCCGGATCGGCGGGCCTGTCATCGACCAGCAGCGTCAGCTCGGCTTCCAGACCGACCGCCGCCAGTTCCAGCCGGTCCCGGGTCGAGCCGGCCGTCTTACCCGGCTGCACTGTCGTCGCCCTGTTCCGACACGCCCCGCGGCACGCGAGTGACGTAGCCGATGTCGAGGTGCAGGTGATCGTCGGCGTAGCCGATGTCGTGGCCGTACGGCCGCACCCAGGCAAAAGGCAGCAGCCGGCGCACCGTCGACGCCGCGCGCTCGATGCGCTCCTGGGTGTCGAGCAAATCGGCGCCGATGCGGTAGATGTTCGCCGCCGTGCCCCAGCAATGCGCCGACCCGGACCCCGACCCGTCGTGCGTCGGCGATCGGTAGCCGCCGTTGGCGGAGATGCGCACCATGGCGCCGACCTCCATGCGGAGCGTTTCGAGAGCGGCGGCCAGCAGGGTGACCGCGCACGGGATGTAGCGCGGAAAAAAGCGGAGGCGCTCCTTCTCGTGGAGATCGACGTCCATGAATTCCCAGAGCGCGAAATGCGGCGTCAGCTGCGTGTCGAGCGCCATCTGCCACGACGCGACCTCGAAGAAGAACCGCGGCAGCCGGTGCGCCTCCCGATCGCGTCCACGCAGCGTCTCGGCGGGACGCAGCAGCGTCCGATGGCGATCCGGGAGCTCCAGGCCGTCGACCACCCGCAGATCCTCGCCTGCGCCCACGATCACGCGGCTTCCCCGGCGGCTGCGACCGCGTCGTAGACCAGTCCCGACACCGCGACCATCGCGGACAGCCGCTGTGCGGCGTCCCCGTCGCTTTCCGTGAGCATCGCGACGACATAGGGAGGGCGGCCCGGCAGGAACACCATGCCGACGTCGTGGGACGCGGTCGAAATGTCGCCGGTCTTGTGGGCCACTCGCGCGATCGCGCGGATGGGGTCGGGAAGCCCGGGCGCGATCCCGCCGGCGAATTGCTGGTCGCCGAGAATATCGATCATCGCCTTCGACGAGGCGGGCGTGAAGCCGCGTCCATCGCGAATGGCGCGCAGCAGGTCGACCAGCCCGTCGGGGGTGACGCGATTGCTGCAGCCGCCGGCGAAGGCGCGCTCGTCCTCGACCCCTCGCTGCAGATCCACGCCGGCGATCCCGCGTCGCGCGAGCGCGTCGCGGGCCTCGTCCACGCCGATCAGGTCGAGCAGCAGGTTGGTGGCGAGGTTGCTGCTCGTGACGATCATGTGATGCGCCAGATCGGTGAGCCGCATGGTCTTGCCGCCGGCCGCGTGGACGGCGCTGTCGGCGTCGCGGCCCGCGTCGACGCGGAACGGCTGGCCGTCGGCCGCGCTCAGGAAGCGGTTGCGGACGTGCAGACGCCAATCGAGCTTGAAGCGATCGCGCTCGGCGCTGTCGAACAGCGCGGCCAGGATGGCCACTTTGATCGTGCTCGCGGCGTGAAACCAGCGGTCGCCGTGGCGGCTCCACGTGAAACCGGAGAGGTAATCGTAGACGCTGATGCCAACCGTCCCAGGCGCAAGCCCCGCGCAAATGTCGTCTGCGCGAGCCGAGAGCGAGGCGCGGAGCTCGTCGATACCCGACATCGTTCTAGTCTATCGCCGTCTCGGATACCCCGTGACTCCGGGGCGGCCGGATGATCCAGTCGCCGGGAGACGTCGCTGAGAGGGTAGGAGGAAGATATGGAAATGCGAACCGTCGCGATGGCTCTCATGGCTGGCTTGTACGCGTCACGGTCGGGGCGCAGCCCCCGAAAGTGGCGGCCAGGAACCCGCGGCTGAGGCGCACGTGATCCTCACGCCGGCGCCGCGGTTTCGTCCGTCATCGGTGAACCGGGATTTATCCTGGCGCCGCAGCCGGAAGTGTTGCCACAGGGCTGAGCGGGATGATGTAATCGTGTCGCCAATGAGCGACCGGAAGTACAAGCAGCGTGGCTATCAGGACGAAGGGAAGCCGAGGGGACCGAAAGGGCCGGCGGCGCCCCGTCCGCCGAAGCAGGATCGCGCGCCCGGACGTCAGCTGCAGGACGCCGCGGGACCGAAGACGCCGAACCTGATGGCCGCGCACGAGGTTTGCCGCTGCGCGCGTTGCGGCCACCTGTTGTCGCTGCCGATCGCGGATGACAGCCGATGTTCGAAATGCGACGTCGATCTGCACAGCTGCGTCCAGTGCGTATCGTTCGATACGAGCGCGCGATGGGAGTGCACGCAGAGCGCCCAGTTGCCCGCGCGCGTCGCGCCGAAGGACGCGCGGAACGACTGCCCGCTCTTCGCCCCGCGCACCACGATCGAGCGCCAGACCAGCACGGCGACCCAGGCGGGCGGCGGCGGCTCGTCCGGCGGAACGACGAACAGCGCGCGCCAGGCGTTCGACGATCTGTTCAAATAGGGTCTGAACTACCCAGAGCTCGGCAAACGCCGACACCAAACTCCGACACCGAACTCCTACACCAAACTCCGACACCGAACTCCCGAACTCCGACACCGAACTCCGACACCCAGGTGCCAGCCTCGAACCTCGGCTCCAGGCCCGGGTCCCTGTCATAATCCGTTCATGCCCCTACTTTCCCAAGCTGATCAGGAAAAGCTGCGCGAATCGTTCGAGGATGACGCACCCCGTACGGGTGCTGTTCTTCACCCAGGCGCTCGACTGCGAACCATGCGTCCAGACACGGCAGATTCTCGACGAGCTGCCGGCGCTCTCCGACAAGATCGCCGTCGAGGAAGTGAACTTCGTCCTGGAGAAGGAAAGGGCGGCGCAGTACGGCATCGATCGCGTGCCGGCGCTCGCGCTCCTCAGCGAGGACGCTGCAGGGCAGACGCGCGACACGCGCATCCGCTTCCTCGGCACGCCGTCCGGCTACGAGTTCGTGTCGCTGGTCCAGGCGCTGATGCTCGCCGGCGGCCACGAATCGAGCCTCACACCCGAGAATCGAGGGCTCGTCGCCGCCGTGAGCACGAAGACGACGATCCAGGTGTTTTCGACACCGACGTGACCGCACTGTCCGCGGGCGGTCAGCCTCGCACATGAAATGGCGTTCGCGAACGAGCACATCACGGCGTACGCCGTGGAAGCCACTGAATTTCCCGATCTGGCCCGCAAGTACCGCGTCAACGGCGTGCCCAAGACCGTCGTCAACGATCAGATAGAGATCCTCGGCGGCCTTCCGCAGGACGACTTCGTCGCGCAGGCGCTGGGCAATTTATAATCGCAATTCCGCCTGTTACGTGTCTCGCGCCCGGGGCCTCGCAAGCCAGAAGACGAGGCCGAAAGCCGACCACGCCGTGAACGCGATCCACTCGGGCCGCGTGAAGCTGCCGGGCACTGACGGCACGACCTTCATCACGATGATCGCCGCGCTCACGGCGCAGCCGACCCACGCCATCACCGGCGGCGTGGAGGCATCCGTGGGGTTGCCGGGCCGCCGCAGCAGGTACGCGACGCACGCCGACAGCCAGCCGACGCCGACCGCGAGGGATCCGACTTCGGTAATCGGGACGAGGATCGCATCGCCGAACATCGCCGCCGCGGCCGTCAGCGCCGCCATCAGCGAGATCGAGACGACCGGCGTCCCGTAGCGCGCGTGCACGCGGCCGAGCGACGGGTGCACGAGGTTGCGCCGCCCGAGGGCGTACAGCATGCGCGTCGACGCGACGAAGTTGCCGTTGAAGATCTTCAGCAGCGAGAGGAAGGCCCCGAACAGGATCAGCTGCGCGATCGTGTGAGAGCCGAACGTCCGCTCGAACGCCACCTCGGTGCGCACGTGGCCCGAAACGATTTCCTGCCACGGGTACACGTAGGTCACCACGGCGATGATCAGGACGTAGAAGAGGAAACCGGCGACGAGCGCGGCGTAGATCGCTTTCGTGAAATTGCGCGGATCGAATCCCGCCTTCGCCTCCTCGGATCCCTTGGCGACCGACTCGAAGCCAGTCATGAAGTACGGGACGATCTGCAGAACGAGAAAGATCGACAGCCACGTCGTCTGTCCAGGGTCGAAGAGCGGCTGCATGTTCGACGGCGATCCCTTCGCGAAGCCGAGCAGCGTGAAGATCGCGAACGTCGCGAGGAGGCCGAACGTCATCACGTCCTGGAAGACGCCGCTCGGCTTGATGCCGCGGTAGTTGACGCCGGCGACCAGCGCCGTCAGCGCGAGACCGACCGCCAGCCGCGGCGCGTAGATCGGGCTGCCGCCGATGACGTAGAGCTGATGGCTGTTCAACGACGGGAACACGCGCGCGAGCAGATTCCCGGTCGCGACCGCCTCCCACGGACACACAATCGCGTACGACAGCACCATCGTCCAGCCGGCAGCGAAGCTGACCGAC
The DNA here is from genome assembly GCA_043783985.1 of Acidobacteriota bacterium. Taxonomy (GTDB): domain Bacteria; phylum Acidobacteriota; class Vicinamibacteria; order Vicinamibacterales; family CAVVIG01; genus CAVQFC01. The sequence goes on from JAYVYV010000217.1 coordinate 8,085, forward strand.
GGCGGCATGACCCCTTCGGTATACGCGATCTCCGCGCCCGCGTCCTGGATCCGCTGCACGAGGCGCCCGTAGGTGTGCGCGATCGGGAAGAGGAGCAGTCCGCCGAGGAGAAAGCCCAGGATGCCGCCGGCAGGGCCGCCACGCGTCAGCCAGTCGTCCATCAGGACGAGCCAGCCGACGCCGATCATCGTGCCGAAGCCGAAGGTGAAGTACTCGACCGTGCTCAAACTGCCGTGAAGCTTGGCCATCGGGGCCGAACTATAACAGCAGCACCGAGCCGTGAGCCCGAGCCGCGCACCCGAGTCGCGCGCCAGCGCCGTGCGCCCGATCGGGCCGCGCGCCCGCGCCGCGAGCCGCTGGCCGTGAGCCCTTGGCCCTACAATCTGCCGTGATGACCAACCAGCCGCGTCAATCGTTCAAGTCGCCCAGGTTCGCCCACCCGGCGACGTTCATGCGGCTGCCGCACGTGGAGGATCCGCGGGGCCTCGACGTGGCGATCGTCGGCGTGCCGTTCGACGGCGGCACCTCCTATCGTCCAGGCGCGAGGCTGGGCCCGCGCGAGATCCGCGCGCAGTCGTCGCTGATCCGGCCGTACAGCTATTTCCAGAAAGTGGCGCCGTTCGATCGGCTGAACGTCGCGGATGCCGGCGACATCGACGCGCCGCCGGTCAGCATCGAGAAGTGCTACGAGGTGGTCACCGATCGTATCGGCGCGATCGCGGACGCCGGCGCGCGTCCGATCGTCATCGGCGGCGATCATTCGATCTCGCTCCCGATCCTGCGCGCGCTCGCGAAGCGGCACGGCCCGCTCGGACTCGTCCAGTTCGACGCGCATATCGACACGTGGGACGAGTACTTCGGCGGCAGGTATTTCCACGGCACGCCGTTCCGCAGGGCGATCGAGGAAGGGCTCGTCGACGGCAAGCGCTTCATCCAGGTCGGCATCCGCGGCCCGATGTACGGCGAAGACGATTTCGACTTCCATCGCGAGCACGGCATCACGATGATCGACATCGATCAGGTGAAGGCGCGGGGGATTGCGTGGACCGTGGAGCAGATCCGCCGCGTGGTGACCGGTCCGGCGTACATGACGTTCGACATCGACTCGGTGGACCCCGCGTTCGCCCCGGGAACGGGCACGCCGGAGGTCGGCGGGCTCACGAGCCACGAGGCGCAGCAGCTCGTCCGCGGGCTCTCCGGAATGTCCTTCGCCGGCGGCGACATCGTCGAAGTCGCGCCGCCGTTCGACGGCCCGGGTCAGATCACGGCGCTGCTCGCCGCGAACCTGATGTTCGAATTCCTCTGCGTGATGGCGCAGCCCTGAGCCCCGAGCCCTAAGCCCTGACAGTTTTTGCTCCCCGCGTGCGTGCTAGCATCGCCGTCGTGATCAGACGCTTCTTCGTTCTGCTCTTTTGCGTCGCCTCTTCCGTGTCGTTTCACGCAGCGGCGCCGGTGAACTACCGCCTCACGTTTCCAGAGCCGCAGCACCGGTGGATGCAGGTCGAGGCCTCGTTTCCAGAGCTTGGGAGCGGAACGCTCGAGCTGCGGATGAGCCGCTCGTCGCCGGGGCGCTACTCGCTTCACGACTTCGCGAAGAACGTGTACGACGTGCACGTCTTTGCCGCCGACGGCCGCGAGGTCGAGACGACGAGGCCGGATCCGTACGGGTGGAATGTGGCGGGGCACGGCGGCAGCGTCACCGTGAAGTACAAAGTGTTCGGCGATCGCGTGGACGGGACGTACCTGGCCGTCGACACGACGCACGCGCACGTCAACATGCCGGCGGCGATCATGTGGGCGCACGGCCTCGACAATCGGCCGGTGACCGTCACCTTCGATCAGCCGGCGGGGATGCGGTGGCAGGTCGCCACGCAGCTGCATCCGGGATCGTCACCGCTCGAGTTCACCGCGCCGAACCTTCAGTACCTGATGGACAGCCCGGCGGAGTTCGGGCCCGTGACCATTCGTCAGTTCACGGTGGGATCGCAGACGTTTCGCTTCTCGCTGCACCACACCGGGACCGCCGCCGAGCTCGACGGCTACCTGAAGGACGTCGAGAAGATCGTGCGCCAGGAAGGCGCGATCTACGGCGAGTACCCGGACTACGAGCCGGGGCACTACACCTTCCTGGCCGACTACCTTCCGTATGCCGCCGGCGACGGCATGGAGCACCGCAACAGCACCGTGATCACGGCCGCGGGATCGATCGCCGCGTCGCGCGAGAACCTGCTCGACACGGTCGCGCATGAGTTCTTTCACTGCTGGAACGTCGAGCGCATTCGGCCGAAGGGGCTCGAGCCGTTCGATTTCGATCGCGCGAACCTGTCGGGCGAGCTGTGGCTCGCGGAAGGCTTCACCCAGTACTACGGGCCGCTCGCGATGCA
>JAYVYV010000218.1:0-10456 GCA_043783985.1 Acidobacteriota bacterium
ACCGGCAAGTACGTCATGCCGGGGATCGTCAACGCGCACATGCACTGGCACGAGGAGCGGCAGGCGGGGATACCGCAGCCGATCCAGTACGAGCGCAACCTGTATCTGGCCGCCGGGGTGACGACGGCGCGCGAGGTGGGCGGCGATTTCGACAAGTCGAAGCGCTGGCAGGCCGAGAGCAACGCGCACACGATCATCGCCCCGCGCATCGTGGTCTATCCGTTCGTCAGCAAGGGGCGGACCGGATCGCCGGCCGAGATTCGCGCCTGGATCCGCGACATCAAACAGAAGGGCGCCGACGGCCTGAAGATCATCGGCATGGATCGCGACCAGCTCGAAGCGATCATGGACGAGGCGCACACGCTCGGGATGCGCACGGCGACGCACATCGCCGTCGAGGAAACGACGGCGAAGGACTACGTGGAGCTGGGCGTCGGCTCCATCGAGCATTTCTATGGCGTGGCGGACGCGGCGCTCAGCGGGATCCAGAACTTTCCGCCCGACATGAGCTACTCGAACGAGATCCACCGCTTCGGCCATGCCGGCGAGCTGTACGCGCAGGCCGATCCGGCCAAGCTCCACGCGATCATCGACCTGATGGTCGAGAAGCACGTTGCCTGGGATCCGACGTTTTCGATCTACGAGGCGAGCCGCGACCTGGTGCGCGCGCAGACGCTCCCCTGGTTCAAGGACTATCTGCACCCGTCGATGGAGGAGTACTTCAAGGGATCGCTCGACAACCACGGATCGTTCTTCCTCGGCTGGACATCGTCGCAGGAAGCGAAATGGAAGCAGCAGTACCGGATCTGGATGGACGCGGTCCGCGAGTTCGCGCACAAGGGCGGCCTGGTCACCACGGGCGACGACGCCGGTTACATCTACTCGATGTACGGCTTCGGCATCTCGCGCGAGCTGGAGCTGCACGAAGAGGCGGGCTTCCATCCGCTCGAGGTCATCGAGCACGCAACCTGGAACGGCGCGAAGCTGCTGGGGATGGAGGACCGGATCGGCAAAGTCCGCGAAGGCTTCGTCGCCGATCTGCTGGTGGTCAACGGCAACCCGCTCGAGAACCTCAAGCTGCTGAACCCGTACGGCGCGGACGTGATGGTGATCAACGGGCGCCAGGCGTCGAACTATTCGCCGCTCGGGCCCAACGACCGGGTCGAGGCGGCGCGCGGCGGCGGTATCGAGTGGACGATCAAGGACGGCATCCCGTACCACGTGCCCACGCTGATGCGCGAGGTGAAGGACATGGTGGCGCGCGCCCGCGCACAGCGTGTCCACAGCACGGCGGGACAGCCGTAAGAAGGAATGATAACCGCCTCGCCGCCCAGCCTGGACGTCACCGCGATCATCGCGGCGCCGGCGGGGCGGGTGCTCAAGGCCTTCTTCGACGCCGACGCGCTGAATGCCTGGTGGCAGGTCTCGCACTCTGTGACGACGCCTCGGGTCCTGGGCCCGTACGCGATCGAGTGGGAGCCGACCGACTTCCGCGACGAAGTCCTGGGACGGCTGGGCGGCGTTTTCAGGGGGACGATCGTGCAGTTCCAGGCCGGCGAGGGTTTTTTCGTCGCCGACGCCTTCTGGCTGCCGCCCGACGGCGAGCCGATCGGCCCGATGGCGCTCGAGGTCCGGGTGCACGCCGAGACCGGCGGCGCGACGCGCGTGCGCGTCACGCAGACGGGGTTCGAAGAGAGCGCCCGGTGGCGCAAATACTACGAAGTGATCGGCCTCGGCTGGTCGCGCGCCCTGGCGTCGCTCAAATCGCTGCTCGAACAATAGCCCAGGCTTCCCCGCCTGCCCGGAGGGCACATGGCCGTCGTCCTCATTCTCCTGTCTCTGTTCGCCGCAGATGCGCAACAGCACGACGCACATCCCCCGGCGGCCGACAAGCCGGCCACCCTGATGACGGGGCTCGGCCGGCTGCACCATCCGATCGCGACACCGAGTGCCGAGGCGCAGCGGTTCTTCGATCAGGGGCTCACGCTCGTCTACGGCTTCAACCACGAAGAAGCGCTGCGCGCCTTCCGGCGCGCCGCCGAGCTCGATCCCGCGTCGCCGATGCCTCACTGGGGCATCGCGCTGGCGCTGGGACCCAACATCAACCTCGACGTCGATCCCGAGCGTGAGAAGTCGGCCTACGAAGAAGCCCGGCGGGCGCTCGCGCTCGCCGCGTCCGCTCCGGCCGACGAACGCGCGTACGTCGGCGCGCTGGTCAAGCGCTACTCGAACGATGTGAAAGCCGACCTGAAGGCGCTCGCGGTGGAGTACGCGAACGCGATGCGCGATCTGACGAAGCAGTATCCGGACGATCTCGACGCGGCCACGTTGTACGCCGAGAGCCTGATGGATCTGCACCCGTGGCAGCTCTGGTCGGCGGACGGCAGACCGTCGGAGGGGACCGGGGAGATCGTCGCCGCGCTCGAATCGGTGCTGAGCCGCGACGCGATGCACATCGGGGCCAACCACTATTACATCCACGCGGTCGAGGCGTCGCGGACACCGGACCGCGCGCTCGCCAGCGCGAAGCGGCTCGAAACGCTCGTGCCGGCCGCGGGGCATCTCGTCCACATGCCCGCCCACATCTACATGCGCACGGGCAACTACGAGGGCGCCGTGATCAGCAACGCGAAGGCGGCGGAGGCCGACCGCGCCTACATCAAGGCGCGGGGCGCGGGCGGCGTGTATCCGTCCATGTACTACAACCACAACCTCGATTTCCTGGCATCCGCCGCGATGATGTCAGGACAGTTCAAGGCGGCGAAGCAGGCCGCCGACATGGTCGTCGCCAACGCGACGCCGATGATCGCGCAGATGCCGATGCTCGAGCCCTTCGGCGCCAAGACGCTGTACGTGCTCCTCCGGTTCGCGCGGTGGGACGAGGTCATGAAGCTGCCGCAGCCGGATGCGAAGCACGCGCTGCTGAACACGCTGTGGCATTTCGGGCGCGGTGTGGCGCAGGCGGCACGCGGGAATGCCGCGGAGGCCGGGCAAGAACACGCGGCGTACGTGGACGCGCGCAACGCCGTCGCGCCCGACAGCGACTGGGGCTACAACAAGGCGAAGGATCTGCTCGCGGTCAGCGACGCGGTGCTCGACGCCTGGATCGCGCGCGCGAACCACGACGATGCAGCGAGCATCGACGCGTGGCGGGTGGCGGTGCTGAAAGAGGACATGCTCAACTACGACGAGCCGCCGGACTGGTTCTATCCCACCCGGGAATCACTCGGCGCGGCGCTCTTGCGCGCGAAGCAGTTCGATCGCGCCGAGCAGGTGTTCCGCGACGATCTCACGCGCAACCCGGACAGCGGACGCTCGCTCTTCGGCTTGTGGCAGACGCTGCGCACGGCGCGCAGGCGCTCCGAAAAGCCCGCGGTGGCCGCCGTCGAGAAGCGGTTCAAGGCCGCGTGGAGGCACGCCGACACGCAATTGCTGATGGCTGACTTCTGAACGCTGAGTTCAGGGCGTCGCTTTGCAGACGAAGTTCGCGGCCTCGTCCACGCTGCCGGTCCCGTTGTAGACCGCCACCTGCGGGTACGGGCACAGCGGCCGCGTGCGGTCGACGCGGCCGTCGGTCGAGCGAGACGCGATGATCCGATCGGGCGCCGTGCCGCGTTCGACCCACCGCTCGAGCGCGCCGATCATGTCGAACGTGTTCGGTCCCTCGCCGCCGCCGCAATGCGCCATGCCCGGCGCCATGAACAGCCGATAGGCGTGCTGGATGTTCGCGGCCCCGCCCAGCGCATCGGCGACACGCGTGTAGTACTGCGTGCTGTTGCCCGGCGAGATCTGCGGATCGCTCCAGCCGTGGTACTGAATCAGCTTCCCGCCGCGATCGATGAACGGCTTCAGATTGGGCTCGAGCGCGTTGATGGTGCCGCCGTCGGCGTCCTCGGCGCGCGCGGCGTCCGATTCGACATCGAATCGCTGGGCATCCCAGGACGGATCGTTGAAGACGATGAACCGGAACTGATCGAGCCCGGTCGCTCGAGCCGACGCCGTCCACCCGGTCTGCGTCCATCCCAGCTCGCTGCCAGGCGCGAGCCCCGCGGTCTCGCGCTTCGTTTTGGGATTGACCAGCGGCGAGTAGATCAACCGCGCGGTCTCGACCTGCGCCATCGTCAAACACGCGGTGGTGTCGGAGCCTGTACATCGGAGGACGGCCGGATCGAACGCGCACCGCGCGGGATCGGCGATGAGGCCGTCCGTCAGCCCGTCCCTGGCATCGCACGCCTGGAGAACCGCCGCATGCAGCAGCTGCGCCTGCGGCTGCGCGAGGCGCGCCGACTCGTGCGTGTCCAGCGCCTTTACGACGCGGACGGCCTGGGCCGCGCGTCCGGTCCAGTCGAGGCCCGGCGCGCCGGCGATGATGCCGTCGAAATCGGCGGCGAAGCGCTGCGCTTCTTTCATCGCCTGACGTCCGCCGGCCGAACAGCCGTTCCAGTAGGAGAACCTCGGGCCGGCGTCGTAGTACGCCGAGATGATCGTCTTGGACGCCAGCGTCATCTCGTGAACCGCGCGCCACCCGAAGTCGATCACCTTCTCCGGATGGCCTGGCGCGAAGCGCGCGTTGTTGCCGGTGTGCCCGGTGTCCGTGGAGCTGGTGGCGTAGCCTCTCGCGAGCGCGGTCATCATGGCCGGATAGGCGATCGATCCGCTGAACGCGCCGTTCCCCACCGCCTGGTACTTGCCGTTCCAGCCGGACGCGGGCATCCAGACCTCGATCTTGATGTCGGAATCGCGCGTCGGCGTCAGCGTCGCGGCGACGCGGCAGAAGGCCGGCAGCGCGCGCGGCGATTCCCGGGTGTTTTCCTGGGCCGGCGGCGTGAACGGTCCGGCCTCGACCGCCTGCGCGAGCGTGATCGTCGCGTTGGGCAGCGTCAGGGGCGACAGCGACGCGCATGACGCGCTGGCGTGGAGCGTCCGAACGGGCAGGAGCGCGGCCAACAGGATAGCGGTGCAGACCCGCGTCATTTGCCGTCCTGCCTGGCGGACGGCCATTCCGCCAAGGCCACGAACCACAGCAGAACGACGTTGGCAACGGGAACGACCGTCAGCACGCCCAGCCAGGCGGGGAACCCCGCGCGCCGGCAGATGCGCACCGCAGGCCATATGACGACCGATAGTCCCGCAGCAATTACGAGGACAACCACGAGCTCCGGCAGCCCCATGCCCGTCATCTGACCTCCTCGGAATTACCGGCCTCTCTCGTATCGTCTCCGCGATATCGCGGCATCAGAAGCCGTGCGGATGCCTCATCCTGCAGGGCCGGATGACCGGTCACTGCGGCGGCGGAATCGTCCTGCCGTCGGCGTCGAGGAACGTGATGTTGCCGTAGCCGGCGAGCTGATCCTTCACCTTTGCGTAGTCGCCGACGATCGCAATCAGCGAGTGCTCGGATCCGAACAGCGTCGCCGCCGCGCTCTTCACCTGCTCGGGCGTGACGGCGGCAATCTTCGCGCGGAAGGTCTCCGGGTAGTCTTTCGGCAGGCCGAAGACGTAGACGTTGTTGAGCGTCGTCGACAGGCCGGTCTGCGTCGCGGTCTGGATCGGGAACAGGCCGCGCAGGTACTGCTTCGCGCCCTGCAGCTCGGCGCCGTCGCTCCCGTCCGCCCGCATCTTGTCGATCTCCTTGAAGACCTCGGTCAGCGTCGCGCCGGTGACGTCGTTGCGCACGTCGGCGGCGAAGCGGTAGAAGCCGGTATTCGCGAAACCGGTCAGCGCCGACTGCGGCGAGTAGGTGTAGCCCTTCTCCTCGCGGATGTTGCGGACGATCCGCGAGTTGAACGCGCCGCCGTAAATCGTGTTGGCGAGCGTCAGCTCGTACCAGCGCGGATCGCCGCGCCTGACCGCGATGTTGCCCAGCGCGATCGAGGACTGGATGCTGTTGGGCCGCTGCACGAAGTAGACGTGCCGGCCGCTGAGCGCCGGCGGCGCCGCGTAGGCCGGGCTCGCGACGTCGCCGCGCGCCCAGCCGCCGAACGCCTTTTCCGCCGCCGCGATCATCGTATCGGGGTCGATCGCGCCGACGATCAGCAGGAACGCGTTGTTGGGGCGGTAGTGGTCGTGGTGGAATGCCGCCAGCTTCGCGCGGTCCATCGCGTTGAGCGACGCTTCGGTCTCGCTCGTGCGCGCGTAGGGATGCGCGCCGAACAGCGCCGCGCGGAACGTGCGGTTCGCCAGGAATTGCGGCGACGCTTTCTGCTGAGCGACCGTCTGCAGGTGCTGCTGCTTGAGGATCGCCACCTCGTCCTCCGGAATCGTCGGGTTCATCGCCACGTCGGCGACCAGCTCGATGAGCCGCGGCGCGAACTCCGACAGGCCGCGGACCGACACCGACGTGAAGTCCTGCGACGCGGCCGCCGACAGCGATCCGCCCATGCCGAAGACCTCGCGCCGGATCTGCCGGCTGCTCTTCGTCGTCGTCCCTTCCTGGATCAGATCGGCGGTCAGCGACGCGAGGCCGGTGAGATCGGCCGGATCGCTCGAGTAGCCCGACAGCACCGTCAGCGTGATCGAGACCTTCGGGATCGCCGTCTGACGCGTGACGATCACGCGCAGGCCGTTGGTCAGCGTCTTCTCGATGCGCGGCGCGAGCTGAAACGGACGCTCCGGTCCGACGCCCGGCCGTTCCTGCGCGGACGCCGGCATCACCGTGCAGAGGGCGCCGGCCACTGCTGCTGCAATCCGCAATCTGAAATCCGAACTCTGAAATCTCACTGCCCCCCCCCCGGCCGCCGGTCGATCGTCGTGCGATTGGACGGCGCCAGATACTTCTTCGCCGCCTGCTGCACATCCGCCGGTGTCACCTTGTCGAGATCGCCGAGGATCGTGTTGATCCGGTTCGGGTCGTCGTCGTAGAGCGCGAGCGCGGCGAGCAGGTCGGCGCGGCCGACACCGCCCTGGCTTTCGAGGCCCTCGAGGAACGACGAGCGGAAGTTGACCTTGGCCTGCTTCAGCTCGTCCTCCGTGATGCCGTGCTCCTGAATCGCGCCGATGACCTTGTCGACCACTTTCAGGACGTCGGCGCCCTTGAGGTCGGGGCGATAGTCGACGCGGAAGGTGTAGAGCATCGGGCCGTTGTAGTCGAAGTTGTTGCCGAGCGCGTAGTTGAACCCGCCCGAGACGCGGGACGCGACCCGGTTTTCCTTGATCAGCGCCTGATACAGCTTCGCGCTCTCGTCGCCGACGAGCAGCGGATCGAGCAGCGACAGCGCGAAGAAGTCCTTGGTCATCCGGTCCGGCAGGTGGTAACCGAAGGCGAGCGCAGGGGTGCGTGCAAGCTTGTCGCTCTCGTTGAAGCTCTTCTCGGCGGTCTGCGCCGGCTCCCTGATGTCTGGCCTCGGCGGCAGAGGACGCCGCGGGATGGCGCCGAAGTGCTTCCCGGCGAGCCGCATCACTTCGTCGGCCGTGGTGTCGCCGGAGACGACGAGGACGGCGTTGTTCGGCGCGTAGTACGTGTCGTAGAACGTCTTCACATCGTCGAGGTTCGCCGCTTCGAGCTCGGCCAGATCGCCGTAGAAGTTGTGCGCGTTGTACCAGTTCGTATTCGCCTTCTGCGGCAGCCCGAGCCACTCGAACCCGCCGTACGGCTGGTTGAGCACGTTGACGCGGACCTCTTCGCTGACCACGTCCTGCTGGTTCTTCAGCGTCTCTGGGGTGATCTTGAGCGCGCGCATGCGGTCGGCCTCGAGCCACATCGCGAGCTCCAGCGCATTGGACGGCATGACCTCGAAGTAGTTCGTGTGATCGAACCGTGTCGATCCGTTCAGAATGCCGCCGTTCTCGCTGACGCTGCGGACGTGTTCGAACTTGGCGACGTGCTCGGACCCCTGGAACATCAGGTGCTCGAACAGGTGCGCGAAACCGGTGCGGCCTTTCGGCTCGATGCGAAAGCCGATGCGGTACATCAGCTCCACCACCACGACCGGCGCCGCATGGTTTTCGCTGACGACGACGCGCAGGCCGTTCGGCAGTTTCTTGTAGACGACAGGGACCGAGAACGTCTGTGCGGACACGGACGTCACGGCCGGCGCCAGCAAGGCAAGACTCAACGCGAGTGCGAACATGCGCATATTTCTGGACTTTACCATAGCGGTGTTAGACCAGTGGTAGACGGCCTCTTACTCAAAAGGTTTGCTGCCGCGGCCGACGAACGTGGTCATCAGACAGCCGAGCGGCTCGTTGCCCACATTGCCCGCACGTCGACGACCGCGTACGCGGATCGCCGCTATCTTTTGTCCGTGCGAGGTGACAGATCGTCTTTGAACACGGTGCCGCCCTTCATCACGAAGCGCACATCGCGTAGCGACCCGATGGTGATCAACGGGTTGACCGGCACCGCAATCAGATCGGCGAGCTTTCCGGCGGTGACCGACCCGACGCGGTCCTGCATGCCGAGGATTTCCGCATTCAGCGACGTCGCGGCGACGATGGCGTGCATCGGCGGTTCGCCGAGCAGGACGCGATATTCGATCTCTCGCGCGTTCAGCCCGTGCGGCATCACGGGGGCGTCGGTCGCCAGCCCAATCGGCAGGTTCGCCGCGAGCGCGCGCTTGAAGCCTCCCACCGCGATCTCGTTGACGACGCGGCCGCGCGCCTTTTCCGATTCGGGCACCTGCGGCGAGTCCTGTATGTAGGAGGCGAGCGCCAGCGTCGGGACATAGAACGTCGCGGGTGCTGCTTCAGCATGGCCACCGCCTCGTCGTCGAGGTACGACCCGTGATCGATCGTCCGGACGCCTGCGACGATGGCGGCTTTGATGCCCGCGGCGCCGTGGGCGTGCGCTGCGACGGGCCGTCCCCAGCGCGTGGCCTCGGTCACCGCGGCCTGAATCTCCGTGTCGGCATACTGCTGCGCGCCAGGCGTAATACCCTTCGACAGCACGGCGCCCGTCACGAGAATCTTGATGAAGTCCGCGCCGTACTTGAAGTTCGTCCGTACCGCCTTGACGACTTCCTCCGGGCCGTCGGCCAGGTTTCGCACGAACGGCACGTCGAGGTAGATCGAGAACTGACGCGCGTCGCCGGCGCCGCCCGTCGACGACACGTAGTTGCCGGCGACCAGCAGCCGCGGCCCGGGGACAGCGCCGGCATCGATGGCTTTTCGGAGCTCGACATCGACGTAGGGCCAGGTGGGCCCCATGTCGCGGCATGTCGTGAAACCGGCCATCAGCGTCACCCGCGCGTTGCGCGCGCCCCAAAGCGCCGCCTCTGGAGGCGTGGTCGTCGTGAGCGCCGACTCCCAGTGCACGTCGTCGCGATCCGTCAGATGCGTGTGGAGATCGATCAAGCCTGGCAGAAGCGTCGCGCCGCCGAGGTCGATGACCGTGGCGCCGGCCGGCACTGCCAGGGTGGAGGCGACTTCGACGATCCGCTCGCCGGCGATGCGCACCATGGCCGGCTCGAGCGGCGGACCTCCGCGACCGTCGATGAGCCGTGCGGCCTTCACGACAATCGTTTGCGCGACAGCCGGCGACGGCAGGGCCATCGAACCGACACATGCCACGACGATGGCGGCGTACCAGTTCCTCATCGATCCTCCGCGGCGAGTGTAGATCGACATCGCCCACACAAGCCACGCAGGACGCACGGACGGACTGGTTGCCGCGTTCGATACAGCAGACAGGGATCCCGTGGCGAAGTGTGCAGGCGGGTCACGTGAAGGGACGAGCCGGCTTGCCAGTCCAACGGCAGAAGTGCCACGCTATGCCCCGTGACTCCCGGCACCATCGTTCGCGTCGGCGTGCTGGGCGCGGGGGCGTGGGCCCGCGCCGCCCATCTGCCCGGTTACCGCCGCGATCCGCGCTGTCGTGTCGTCGCGATTGCCGACACGGCGATCGACCGCGCGCGCGACGCGGCGCGTGAGTTCGACATTCCCACGGCGACCGCCGACGCGCGCGACCTCTTCCGGCGCGACGACATCGATCTCATCGACGTCTGCACGCCAAGCCACACGCATTTCGAGCTGGCGTGGTCGGCCCTCGAATCGGACAAGCACGTGCTCTGTGAAAAGCCGGTGGCGTACGACTTTCGCGACACAAGGCGCGGCCATGACCTGGCGCTCCGCAAGGGCCTGAAAACGAAAGTCGGACTGACTTTTCGATACAGCCCCGCCATGCGCTACATGCGCGAGCTCGTCGCCGGCGGCTTCATCGGCACGCCGTTCATCTTCAATGGATTCGAGCAGAACTCGCAGTGGCTCGATCCGCTGAACCCGCTACGTCAGGTCGACCCCGACGCGGATCCGTCGGTCCTCCAGGTCTCGTCGCTCGAAGGCTACGGTGCGCCGATCATCGACCTTGCGCACCTGTTTGTCGGGGCCGATCTCTCGCAGGTCGTCGGCACGATGCGCAACTTCATCCCCGAGCGGATGGTTCGGGCGACCAACCGCATGATGCGCATGAACATCGACGATGGCGACATCTTTCTCGGGGAGTTCGCGAACGGCGCCCTCT
>JAYVYV010000219.1:0-3903 GCA_043783985.1 Acidobacteriota bacterium
GCCGGCAAGTGGTTCAAGCCGGAGTTCGCGGGGCAGCGGATCCAGACGTTTCAGGAAGCCATCGATTTGGTGCGGGGCAAAGCGGGACTCTACCCGGAGCTGAAGTCGCCGGAGCTGTACAAATCGCGCGGCGTCGATCAGGTGAAGCTGTTCGTGGACATCATCCGCAAGAACGGCCTCGAGAAGCCCGCCTCGCTGAAGACGACGCCGGTGATCATCCAGTCGTTCGACGAGTCGGCGATCCGGCGCGTCGCGGTCGATCTGCCGACGATCCCGCGCGTGTTCCTGACCGCGAAGGACGAGGACGTCACCGAGGGGCGCATCCGCGAGCTGGCGGCGTTCGCCACCGGCATCGCGCCGGAAAAGGTCGTCATCGCGCGCCATCCCGAGATGGTCGCGCGCGCGCACGCCGCCGGGCTCACGGTGACGTCGTGGACGTTCCGCGCCGACGACAAGGAGATGAAGTACCCGTCGGTCCGCGACGAGATGAAGCATTTTCTGTACGACCTCGGCGTCGACGCGCTCTTCACCAACAACCCGGATCAGTTCCCGCGGCGGTAACGACGTGCGACGACGTTCATTCCGTGTTACATATGTACGTCACGCTGGCGTGACCAGGCGCCGCGACGACGTGCGGCCGGTGCTCCGGCGAAACTCGACCCCCCAGAGGTGATCCCATGCGTTCGATGAGGCCCCGCGCCAGTCTGCTCGTTCTGATGTTCGTGCTGATCGCCGGCATTCCGCGCGCCTCGGCGCAGTTCGACACGGCTTCGGTCGTCGGCACGGTGAAAGACGTCTCCGGCGCGATCGTGCCCGACGCGAAGGTCACGCTGACCAACACCCAGACCGGCGTGTCGGTCGTGCGCACCACCTCCGGTGACGGCAACTACGAGTTCGTCACGGTCAAGCCCGGCATCTATCTCGTCTCCGCCGAAAAGCCCGGGTTCTCGATCGCGCTGATGGACAACGTCGAGGTCCAGGTCGCGGCCCGCCTGCGCGTCGATCTGCAGATGGCGGTGGGGCAGCTCAGCGAACGGGTCGTGGTCACCGGCACGTCGCCGCTGGTCGAGACCGACACGAGCCAACGCAGCCAGGTCATCACCGGCGAGCAGATGCGCGAGCTGGCGCTGAACGGCCGCGAGTATTCCTCGCTGGCGCTGCTCTCGACCGGCGTCCGCCAGTCGGCGCTCAGCAAGAGCAACCAGGGCACGCCGCGCGAAGGCGCGTTCAACGTCAACGGCCTGCGCAGCACCTTCAACAATTTCCTGATCGACGGCGTCGACAACAACGCCTACGGCACCAGCAACCAGGGCTTCTCCAACCAGGTGATGCAGCCGCCGCCCGACGCGGTCGGCGAATTCCGCGTCGTCACCAACAACCAGAGCGCGGAGTACGGCCGCGCGGCCGGCGCGACCGTGAACGTCTCCTACCGCAGCGGCACCAACGCGTTCCACGGCGACGGGTGGGAGTTCTTCCGCGATACCAAGCTGAACGCGACGACCTACTTCCGCCCGGCCGACGGCTCCAAGCCGACGCTCCGCCGCAACCAGTACGGCGCGACCGTCGGCGGCCCGCTGGTCAGGAACAAGGCGTTCTTCTTCGGCGACTTCGAAGGCTTCCGCCAGGATCGGACCGTGACCGCGTTCTCGACGCTGCCGACGGCGCTGCAGGACTCCGGGATCCTGAGCGTCGACGTGCGCGACCCGCGGAGCGGCGTCATCTATCCGGCCGGCACGCCGATTCCGATGACCGCGTTCGCACGCAAGGTGCTTGGCGGCCTGCCGGCGCCCAACGTCGCCGCCACGGCCAACAACTACTCCATCGCGCAGCTGTTCAACAACGCCACGGACAAAGCGGGCGGCAAGGTCGACATGCAGGTCAGCCCGGCGCTGTCGATGTTCGGCCGCTACGGCTGGCGCGATCTGAGCACCAACGACCAGCCGCCGATTCCGCTGCCCTCCGGCGGCGGCGGCAACGGCAACATCTACACGCGCAACAAGCAGCTGGTGCTCGGCACGACCTTCATCGCCAGCGAGAAGTCGCTGCTCGAAGTGCGCTTCGGCTGGTCCAACACCGAAGGCGGCAAGAACCCGCCGGCGCTCGGCGCGTCGGACTCGTTCGGCATCGCCGGTCTGCCTACCGACGCGCGCATAGCCGGCGGCCTGCCGTCGCAGAACATCACGGGCTATTCCGGGTTCGGACGCCAGGCGACCAACCCGCAGTGGCAGTTCCCCACCGTCTTCAACCCGAAGATCAACTACTCGTGGCTCATGGGCCGCCAGTCGTTGAAGGCGGGCTACGAGTTCCAGCACATCAACGTCGAGGTGCAGGACGTCAACCCGCTCTACGGCCTGGACAGCTATACCGGAAATTTCTCGAAGCCGGTCAGCACGCTGGCGAACAACAACCTGTACAACCTCGCCGATTTCATGTTCGGCCTGCGGTCCCAGTACGCGCTCAGCAGCTTCCTGGTCGTGAACATGCAGCAGAACCTGCACTTCACCTATCTCCAGGACGATATCCGGGTCAACGACAAGCTGACCCTCAACGCCGGCCTGCGCTACGAGTACGCCACGCCGATGTGGGAGAAGGACAACGTCCTCACCAATTTCGACCCGGCCAGCCGGACGATGATTTCCGCGAAGAACGGATCGATCTACGATCGCGCGCTGGTCGATCCCGATCGCAACAACGTCGGGCCGCGCGTCGGCTTCGCCTACACGCCGATGCCGAAGACCGTGGTCCGCGGCGGCTGGGGACAAAGCTACGTCCACATCAACCGCATCGGATCGGCGAACCTGCTCGGCATCAACGGCCCGCAGGTGGTGCGCGCCGCGGTCAACCAGACGCTGGCCACGCCGGGCTTCCTGCCCACGGAAGCCGGCTACCCGGTGGGCCTCACCGATCCCGCCAGGTTCAACCCGTTGACCGCGCTGATCAGCTACATGCCGCGCGACTTCCACTCGAGCCCGGTGCAAAGCTGGCACGTCTCGTTGCAACGCGAGTTCGGCCCTCAGATGCTGATCGACGTCGCCTACGTCGGCAACAAGGCGCGCGATCTGCTGATGGTGGCGAACTACAATCAGGCGGCGGTGAACAACGCCGCCGGGCCGATTCCGCTGGCGGCGCGCCGCCCGATCCCGACCTGGGGCGACATCAGCTACATCTTCAACGGCGGCAAGTCGCGCTACGACGCGTTCCAGATGAAGTATCAGTGGCGAATGGGCGCTGACCTGAACCTGCTCAGCTCCCTCACGCTGTCGAAGGCGAAGGACAACTCGGCCGGCGCGCTGGAAAACCAGAACGGCAACTCCCCGGCGCCGCAGGACATCAACAACCTCGAGGCGGACTACGCCCTTTCGGCCTACCACCAGCCGTACAACAGCACCACGAGCTTCGTGTGGTCGCTGCCCTTCGGCCACGGCAAGCGCTGGGGCAGCGGCATCCCGACCGCGCTGGACGTGATCGCCGGCGGCTGGCAGCTGGCCGGGATCAACACCATCACGCCTGGCGAAATGGTGACGTTCGTCTACGCGCCGGGCCCGAACCTCCAGGTCTCGGGGATCACCAACGACTTCTCGGGCGCGAACAACTATCGGCCGAACATCACCTGCGACCCGTACGCGGCGGCCCCGGCGATCACGCAGTGGTTCAACCCGTCGTGCGTCGTGCTGCCGACCGATCCGAGCCAGCCGTTCGGCAACGCGCCGCGCAACAACGTTCGTGGTCCGAATTTCTGGCAGATGGACGTCGCCGCGACCAAGAACGTCTCCGTCGGCGGCCGCACCAAGCTGCAGTTCCGCGTCGAGGCGTTCAACCTGTTCAACCGCGACAACTTCACCGCGCCCAACGGCAACCGCAGCAGCGCGGCGTTCGGCACGATCACCTCGACCTACGACGCGC
>JAYVYV010000220.1:0-3895 GCA_043783985.1 Acidobacteriota bacterium
GCGGCGCACAGATCGATCTCGTCGTGCATCGCCTTGGCGATCGCCTCGTGCAGCGGCGGTCGAATCAGGCCGTCGCGAATCGTCACCCCCATGGCGGGCGCCATCGTGCACACGAGCCCGTACTTTTTCAGCGTCGGCCAGTCCTGCACCCCGACC
This sequence comes from Acidobacteriota bacterium, assembly GCA_043783985.1. Classification (GTDB taxonomy): domain Bacteria; phylum Acidobacteriota; class Vicinamibacteria; order Vicinamibacterales; family CAVVIG01; genus CAVQFC01. The sequence continues at coordinate 157 of JAYVYV010000220.1, forward strand.
AGATCGAAGCCGCGATACCCGAGGCGCGCTGCCTCGCGGCACATCTCGTCGAACGTCAGCTTCGACCCGGGGCCGAAGTTGACGCGCATGAGCGCCTGCTTGACGCGCGTATTCCGCGCGGCCGGCGCGAGCGCCGGCGGTTCCGCGCGGACCGCTGAGGCCGCGCCGAGCGCCGCGAGGCCGCCGAGAAAATCCCTTCGACCGATCATTGGCGCAGCGCGTAGGCAGACAGCGCGCTGCCGGCGGAGATGGCGACGTCCTGGCGCCCGTTGACGGCGTACGAGATCGGCGCCGCCGACACCTGCCCGCCGACGTTTCCCCTCCACAGTTCCGCCCCGGTCCGCGCGTCGAGCGCGAAGAAGTAGCCTTCGCGCCCGCCGGTAAACAGCAGATCGGTCGCCGTGGTCAGCACGCCGCTGTCCGTGACGTCGGCCATCTTGAACTGCCACTTCAGCTCGCCCGACTTCGGATCGAATGCCTGAATTGCGCCCCAGCCCTCCTGAGGCGTACGCTGGTTGACCGCACCGGGTCCAGTCCGCAGCGCCGGCACGGTCATCGTCGGGAAGCGCCCGGTGAACTGGTTGCCTTCCTTGTACTGGACGTCGCCCTTGGTGTAGGTCGAGTAGGTGTCCATCCAGGTCGGAATGTAAAACCATCCGGTTCGCGGACTGTAGGATGGCGAGTACCAATTGGTCGCGCCCTGGTTGTTCGGGTAGACGAGCGTGCCCTCTGGCGTCGCGTTGAGCACGCGCTTCGGGCGGCCTTTCTCGTCAATCCCCTCGGCCCAGTTGACGCGGACGAACGGCTTGCCCTGGAGGAACTCGCCGGTCGCGCGATCGAGTACGTACCAAAAGCCGTTCCGGTTCGCCCAGAGCATCACTTTGCGCGGGCGGCCCCTCCAGTCCATGTCGGCGAGCACCGGCACCTGCGTCGAGTCGTAGTCGAACTCGTCATGCGGCGTGAACTGATAGTGCCATTTCAATGCGCCGCTGTCGGGATCGAGCGCGACGACTGAATCGGTGTACAGGTTGTCGCCCGATCGCGAATCGGCGTTCCAGTCGGGCCCCGGGTTGCCGACGCCCCAGTACATCAGGTTCAGATTGGGATCGTACGAGCCGGTCACCCAGATCGAGCCGCCACCGTGCTCCCACGCGTTGCTGCCCGCCGGCCACGAGTCGAATCCGGGATCGCCCGGCCCGGGCACGGTGTGAAAGCGCCACGCTTCCTTGCCGGTCTTCGCGTCGAACGCGGCGATGAAACCCCGAATGCCGTAATCGCCGCCGGCCGGCCCCATGATCACCTTGTCTTTCGCGACGAGCGGCGCCATCGTGAACGAATATCCCAGCTCGGGCTTCGAGATAACGGCGTCCCACAGCGGCTTGCCGTTCTTCGCATCGATCGCGATCGGGTGGCCGTCGATCGTGCCCATGAACAGCGCGTCGCCGAGAATCGCGAGCCCCCTGTTGACCCGTCCGCAGCAGACACGAGCGAGCGGAGAGAGGCGCGGGGAATACATCCAGAACAGGCGCCCCGTCGCGGCGTCGAGCGCGACGATGTGATTCGGTGACAGCACGGTGTACATGATCCCGTCGACGACGAGCGGCGTCGCCTCGGACTTCTCGGTGGCTTCGGCGGGCCCCCGCGTCTGGAACACCCACTGCAACTCGAGGTTCTTGACGTTGGCCGGCGTCATCTGCATGAGCGCGGTATAGCGGTGGCTGAAGAGGGTGCCTGAATAGGTGAGCCAGTTGTGCGGCTCCTGGGCAGCCCGCAGGAGGCGCTCGAATGACACCTGCGCGCGCACCGGCGCGACGGCCATCGCCGCCACCGCGGCCGCCAACCGACGTCTGATCGTCATGGACGCTCTCCCTTCAGCGACACGAGATACGTCACGAGATCGGTCAGTTCAGTGGCGGTCAGCGAATCGCGATACGAGGGCATCGGCGAGTTTTTGACATACGTGTATTCGCGGATGCCGGCCTTCGCGAGCGATCGCAGACGCTCGTTCGCGTCGAGCAGCTGAATGGAAAACGTGTCCTGGTTCAGCAGATGACCGGCGACCCTGGTTCCGTCCTTCAAGACGATCTCGATCGATCGATTGGCGGCCCGCACCAGAGCGTTCGGATCGATCAGCTTCTGTTCGAGCTCGCGCGCCGGTCGGATCGACCCAATGTCGCTCAGGTCCGGCGCCACGCGCGGGCCGACGTTGGTCGACCCGGTGGCAGGTCGCGCATCGGCCCTTGCCCTCGAACGTCGCCCGCCCCCTCGCGTGGTCGCCGCGCACGACGCGTGCCCCGCCGTCAGCCGCCGGGGCGCCGCTTCGCAGGAACGCGACGATGCTGCCGGCTTGCGGCTCGGAAAAGCTGCTGGGCGGCATGGTGGTGCCCGGGATCCCGAGCTGGATGATCCGCATGATCTCGGTGTCGCTGGTGCCGCGCCGGAACCGGCCGCGCTGCAACTCCAGGCCGGGGACCATGTCGCCGTTTGGTCCGTGGCAGCCGGCGCAACTCGATTGATAGAGCCGGGCACCGTTCTCGATGTCCGTCTGCGTATAGCTGTGCTCCTGGGCAGATACCGCCGCCGCGAACAGCAGCACGCCCGCCGCGCACAGCCAGGAGCGTCGCCCAGGCACCCGCATGGCCGCGAATTCTAGCCCAACGAGGGCGGCAGTTGTAATCTTACGCACATGATGCAGACGCGCGAACTGGGACGGAGCGGGCTGAAGGTCGGCGCCATCGGATTGGGCTCCATGGGCATGTCGCAGAGCTACGGCCCGCCCGACGATGAGGAGTCGGCGAAGACGATTCACCGCGCGCTCGACCTCGGGGTCACGCTGATTGACACCGCCGACGCGTACGGCAAGGGCGGCAACGAACGGCTGATCGGTCGTGCTATTGCCGAGCGGCGGCGCGAGGTCGTGCTCGCCACCAAATGGGGTCTGCTGCCGAATGCGTCCGGTCCGGCCACCGACGTCGATGCGCGCCCGGAGCGCGTCCGCGCCTGCTGCGAGGCCAGTCTGGAGCGGCTCGGCGTCGACACCATCGATCTCTACTACCTCCACCGCGTCGATCCCAAGGTCGCGATCGAAGACACTGTCGGCGCGATGGCGGAGCTCGTGCGCGAAGGCAAGGTTCGCTTCCTCGGCCTGTCGGAAGCGGGCCCCGACAGCATCCGGCGCGCCCACGCGACCCATGCGATCGCCGCGGTGCAAAGCGAATATTCGCTCTGGACGCGCGAGCCCGAGGCGCGTGTCTTCCCCGTCTGCCGCGAGCTGGGCATCGGCTTCGTGCCCTTCAGCCCGCTAGGCCGCGGCTTCTTCGCCGGCGCCGTACGCGACGCGGCGGCGATTGGCGCCGGCGATGTGCGGCGCGGGCTGCCGCGTTTCCAGAGCGGCAATCTCGAGCGCAATCTGCCCAGGCTCGAGCGTTTCGAGGAGATGGCGCGGAGCAGGAACCTGACCCCGCCCCAACTCGCGCTGGCCTGGGTGCTGGCCAAAGGACCGGACCTCGTGCCGATTCCCGGGACGAAGCGTCGCCGCTACCTCGAGGACAACGCGGCCGCCGCCGGTGTGGCGCTGAGCCGCGCCGATGTCGCCGACCTGGACGCGCTGTTCCCGGTCGGCAGCGCGGCGGGCACGCGGTATCCCGCTGAGAGCATGAAGTTGATGGACGGCAACGGCTGAATCGACGACCAGGCCCGCGCTCCGACGAGAGCGGGCCTGGTGGGAGACGGCAACGCC
>JAYVYV010000221.1:0-10393 GCA_043783985.1 Acidobacteriota bacterium
GGCATCTTCGACGTGACGAAGTAGATGTACGCGCCGAGGCCGGCCAGGACGAGGACGAGGGCAATCGTGGAGCGCAGACCGCGCATCAGGCTCTCCGCCGCCACCAGGACCAGATCCCGGCGCCGAAGATGAAGCCGGGAACGATCAGCAGCGACAGCCACATGATGTTCGACTCCTGTGTCGCCGTCAGCGTGATGCGGCGGTCGTCGGCTTCCTTCGGACGGATCGAAATCAGGTTGTCCTGCTGCGACAGCCAGCCGATCGTGTTCATGAACAGGTCGCGGTTGCCGGGCACGCCCAGCGTGCCGTTGGCGGCGAAGTCCGAGTCGCCGATCACGGCGAGCCGCGTCTCCGGCTTCGGCGCGTCCGCCTCGCCCGGCTTGGGCGGCGCGGCCGGGCTGGCAGACGCCGAGACGGCGGAGCCGAGGGCAATCGGCCCCTTCTTGTCGCCTTTGGCCTCATCGAGCGAGACCGCACCGCTCGTCATCAGCGCCTTGAGATCGGTCTCGGCCCAGCTGCGCGGGCCGGTTTCGATGAACGGCTGCGCCACATGCCCGTTGACGCCGCCCGCCACGACCGACGCCTCGCGCGCCAGCGGGAACGCCGTGATCATGCCGAACCGCTGGGTGATCGGATGCGCCGGATACGGCGGGGCGACGACCGGGACCGACGCATCCGTGCCGATCATGCGTCCCATGCCGCTCACATCGACGACGACGTTGTTGCCGGCCTGGATGCCCCAGTCGTGAGCGAGCGCGATCAAGTTCGCGAGCGGGGGGCTGTCCACCTTGTCGGGCGGGTCGATCTCGAGGAGCAGCTTGCCCTGCTTGTCGAGGAACTTCTTCAGCGCCTCGACTTCCGGCGCGAAGAAATCGTTCTTCGGTCCCGCCACCACCACGACCGCCGCATCGTCGGGCACGGCGCCCTGCTGCGCGATCGCGAGCTTCTCGACCGTGTAGTTCTCCTTGCCCAGCGCGGTGGCGATGATGTTGTACCCGTCGCGCTCCGCGGATGTCGTGTCCTTCTCGCCGTGGCCCTGTGTGAAGTACACCTTGCGCTGCTGGCCGGAGACCACCTTGATGATGGCGTTGGTCAGGTCCTGCTCGCCGTCGGCGTTCACGCGCTCGGAGCGCCCTTTGTAGTTGAAGATGATGGTGGGGATGCGGTCGACGCCGTTCTGTTTGGCGGCCGACGGCTTCTTCTCGGGGTCGATGTACTCGGTCGTGATTTTCTTCGACGCGTACTCGTACTCCTTGATCTTCTCCTGATAGCGGTTGAACTGCGGCTCCTGCGCGAACACCTGCACCTGCATCGGGGCGTCGAGCTTCGCGACCACGTTGCGGCTCTGATCCGACAGGCTGAACTGCTTGTTCGCCGTGAGGTCCCAGCGCTTGTTCTGCCGCGACCCGATGTAGTTGATCGCCACCAGGATTCCCAGCACGACCAGAATCCCGACGCCCATCAGGGTGCCGTAGCGTGCCTGCCGGCGCGAGAACACGCCGGCGATCTCGCGCCACTGCCCCAGGGTGTAGGCCAGGACGCAGACCAGTCCGCCCCACGCGAGGTAGTAGGCCCACTGTTCCTTCGCCGGGTAGCCGAAGCGGATCGCCACCGCGACGAAGACCATCGCCGTGCCGAGCCAGCCGACGAGACTCAGAATTCGATTCACCATTAGCCGCGCCACCGTTCGCTATCGACCGACTTCGCGGTCAGGAACAACCCGAACGTGATGAAGCTCACGTAATAAATGAAATGGGTCGTGTCGAGCACGCCTTTCCCGAAGTCGTCGTAGTGGTCGACGATCGACAGGTACTGCGTGATCTTCTCAGCCTGCGGCCCCGCGGCGCTGCCGATCCAGGTGATCACCCACAGCAGCAGGAAGACCGCGAAGGTCACCATGCCGGCGACAATCTGGTTCTTCGTCAGGCTCGAGATGAACAGGCCGAGGGAGATGAAGCAGCCGCCCATCAGCAGCAGGCCGATGTAGGCCGTGATGATCGGCTTCCACTCCGGGCGTCCGTAGACGAACAGCAGGCCGATGTGGATCAGCGACACGGCGAGCATCACTCCGTAGAGGGCCATCGCGCCGAGGAACTTGCCCATGATGATCTGGAAGTCCGTCAACGGCGACGTCAGCAGCAGCTCGATCGTCCCGGATCGCTTTTCTTCCGAGTAGGCGCGCATCGTGACCATCGGCATCAGGAAGAGAATCAGGATGAGGACGTTCTGCAGCAGCGGGCGAATCAGCTGCTGGTTCACGTTCATCGACTGCGGCCCCTGCATGCCGAACTGGTTCATCTGCAGGCCCTGCTGGACGAAGAAATGGAGGATGGCGTAGAAGAAATAGCCGTAGAGCAGCGCCCAGAGCCCGATCACGATGTAGGCGATGGGCGACGCGAAGTAGGACTTCAGCTCCTTCTGCGCAATCGCGAGGATGTTACTCATGGATGGCGTCTCCTGCCGGCGTCGGGACTTCTTCGGTGGTGAGCGACAGGAACACGTCCTCGAGGCTCATGCGCATCGGGCGCATCTCGAGCAGACCCCAGCCGCTGCTGACGACGGCGCGCGCCAGATCGCGGCGCACGTCGCGTCCGCTCTCGCTGTCGACTTCGAAGCCGATCATGCCGTCGCGCCGATCCGCTTCCACCACGCGCGTCACGCCCGGCACCAGGCCGAGCGAGGTAGCCGGGTCGGCGCCGCTGGCATCCACCTGCACATACATCGTCTCCGATCCCCGCAGCCGCGCCGTCAGGTTGTCCGGCGTGTCCACGGCGACGACGTGCCCCTTGTTGATGATGACGACGCGCTGGCAGGTTTGCGCGACCTCGGGGAGAATGTGCGTGCTGAGGATGATCGTGTGATCGCCGGCGAGCTCCTTGATGAGCTCGCGCGTCTCGATGATCTGCTTCGGATCCAGCCCCGCGGTCGGCTCGTCGAGGATGAGCACGTCGGGATTGTGAATGAGGGCCGACGCGAGACCGACCCGCTGTTTGTACCCCTTGGACAGCTTGCCGCAGAGCCGGTGCGCCATGTCGACGATGCGCGTGCGGCCCATCACGTACTGGACGCGCGCGCGCCGGTCGGCCGAGGGGACGCCTTTGATTTTGGCGACGAAGTCGAGATACTCGGAGACGCTCATGTCCGGATAGAGCGGGGGCGTCTCCGGCAGGTAGCCGGTGCGGCGTTTGGCCTCGATCGGCTGGTCGAATACGTCGAACCCGGCGACAATGGCTTTGCCTTCGGTGGCCGGCATGTAGCCGGTCAGAATCCGCATCGTCGTGGTCTTGCCGGCGCCGTTGGGTCCGAGGAACCCGAGGATCTCGCCTCGTTCGACGCGGAAGCTGATGTCGTTGACGGCCGTGACGCGGCCGTAGCGTTTCGTGAGGTGTTGAACCTCGATCACAGAGAATCTCCTATCGAAACAAAAATGCTAACCCGAACCGCCTCGGTTTGTGTAGGGGCGGACCAACCTTATCACCAATGTAATGGAGGGCTTTATGTCAGTCGCTGTTGGATCGAAGGCTCCGGACTTCACCCTGACCAATCAGGACCGTGAGCCGGTGACGCTCACCAAGCTGCAGGGCAAGCCGGTGGTGCTCGCGTTTTTCCCCGCCGCGTTCAGCTCCGTGTGCACCAAGGAGCTGTGCACGTTCAAGGATTCGATGGCCCAGCTGGGGAAGGCGAACGCGCAGGTATTCGGCATCAGCGTTGACACCTTCTTTACGCTGAAGGCCTTCCAGGATCAGCAGAAGCTGACGTTCCCGCTGTTGAGTGATTTCAACAAGACCGCGATCCGCGACTACGGGGTGTTCAACGAGGACATGATCGGGCTGAAGGGGATCGCCAAACGGGCGGTGTTCGTCATCGACAAGGAGGGGATCGTCCGGCACGCGGAGGTCCTCGAGGACGCCCGGAACGAGCCCAGCTACGACGCGGTTTACAAGACGCTCGCGTCGATTTAGGGCCCTTGGCCCTGACAGGCGCTATACTGCTCATATGAGCACTCGTTCATATGTTCAGCTGAAGGGGCGCCTCCTCGACGAGCCGTCCGTCGCCGCGCTGGCCGAGACCTTCAAGGTGCTCGGGGACGCGACGCGCGTGCGCATCCTCGACGCCCTCGCCAGCGCCGAGGTGCCGGTCTGCGACCTCGCCCGCCTCCTGGGGCTCACCCAGTCCGCGGTGTCCCATCAGCTGCGCCTGCTGCGCGGCATGCGGCTCGTGAAGTCGCGCCGGGTCGGCCGCCACATCTACTACGTCGCCGACGACCACCACATCGTCGGCCTCTTCGAGCAGGGGCTGGAGCACGTTCAAGAAAGAACGCCCACGCTGGGACATGTCGGGGCGGACCCGCGTCTCCCGCCTCCGCCCGGCTACGGCGAGGCTCGCCAAAGCGCGAAACGCGACGGCGGCCGCCCGGGGCCGACACACGCGCCGGCCCCTACGAGCCGTGCGAGGCGGGCGTGACCACCACCTGCACCGTCTGCGAGCTGCACGCCGAGTCGACGTTCAAGATCGAAGGAATGGACTGCCGCGAAGAGGTCGTGATTCTCGAGCGCCGGTTCAAAAACCTGATCGGGCTCGAGGATTTCTCCGCCGACCTCATGGGCCAGCGGCTCCACGTGAGATACGACGCCGCGAAGATCTCGACGGCCGCGATCGCCGAGGCGGTCGCCGACACCGGCATGCGCGCGTGGCTCGATCATGAAGAACCGATCGTCGGCAGCGACCGGCAGATGCGCATCCGCCAGGCGCTCGTCTGGACGTCGGGGGTCGCGCTCGCGGTCGGCATGGCGCTGCAGTTTGCCGGACTCGGCACGGCGCGCGGTCCGTCCGGCGCCGGTCGCTACGTGCTGGGGCTGTTCGTCGTCTCGCTGGCGGCCGGCGCCGGCGCGACCGCGCGCAAGGCCTGGAGCGCCGCGCGCACCGGCTCGCTCGATATCAACGTGCTGATGATCGTCGCGGCCGGGGGCGCGGCGCTGCTCGGCGAGTGGTCCGAGGCGGCGACCGTGGTCTTCCTGTTCGGCCTGGCGCAGGCGCTCGAGGCGCGCACGCTGGACCGCGCGCGCAACGCCATCCGCGCGCTGATGGATCTGACGCCGGCCGACGCGCTCGTCCGCGACGCGGCCGGCGAGCGGCGTGTCGCCGTGGACGAGGTCGCGATCGGCGCGGTCATCGTGATCCGTCCCGGCGAGAAGATTCCGCTCGACGGGGAGATTGTCGCGGGCCAGAGCGCGGTCAATCAGGCGCCGGTCACCGGCGAATCGCTGCCGGCGGACAAAGCGGCCGGCGACGCCGTGTTTGCGGGAACGATCAACGGCCGCGGTGCGCTCGAGGTCCGCGTGACGCGCCTGCGCCGCGACACGACGCTCGCTCGCATCATTCATCTCGTCGAGCGCGCGCAGGCCCAGCGGGCCCCGGCGCAGACGCTCGTCGAACGGTTCGCGCGCGTGTACACGCCGGCGGTCCTCGCGCTGGCCGTGGCCGTCGCGGTCCTCCCGCCGCTGTGGCTGCACGCCGGCTGGCACGCGTGGCTGTACCGCGCGCTCGTGCTGCTGGTCGTCGCGTGCCCTTGCGCCCTCGTGATTTCAACGCCCGTGTCGATCGTCGCGGCGCTCGCCGGCGCCGCCCGCAAGGGCGTGCTGATCAAGGGGGGCATCCACCTCGAGCGCACGAACCAGGTGCGATGCGTGGCGTTCGACAAGACCGGTACGCTGACCCGCGGCGCGCCGGAAGTGGTCGACGTGGTCCCGCTGAACGGCGCCGCCGCGGCATCCATCGTCGGGCTCGCCGCGTCGGTGGAGCAACGCTCGACGCACCCGATCGCCCAGGCGATCCTCGACCACGCGTCGGCCGCCGGCATCGCGGCGGATCCGGCGGAGGATGTGTCGGCGCTGGGCGGCCTCGGCGTCGAAGGGCGCGTCGCCGGCGCGCGGGTGCTGCTCGGCAATCACCGCCTCTTCGAAGAGCGGGGTCTGTGCTCGCCGGAGTTCCACGATCAGCTGGCCGGCATGGAAGCGCTGGGGCGCACGGCCGTACTGGTCGCGAGCAACGGGCAGACGATCGGCATCATCGCGGTGGCCGATCGCCCGCGCGACACCGCCAAAGACGCCCTCGACCTGCTTCGCGCGCAGGGCGTGGAGCGCATCGTCATGCTGACTGGCGACAGTCGCGGAACCGCTGCGGCGATCGCCGCCCACCTCGGCGTCGACGAATTCCGCGCGGAGCTGTTGCCCCAGGACAAGGTGGCCGCGGTCGAGGAGCTGCGGCGGGCTCACGGATCGGTCGCGATGGTGGGCGACGGGGTCAACGACGCGCCGGCGCTGGCGTCGGCCGACGTCGGAATCGCGATGGGCGTGGCCGGCAGCGACGCCGCCCTCGAAACCGCGGATATCGCGCTGATGGCCGACGAGCTGTTGCGAATCCCCTACACGTTCCGGCTGAGCCGCGCGACCGTGCGCAACATCAAGATGAACCTGGCGATTTCCATCGTGCTGAAGGCGGCGTTCGTCGTCGCCGCGGTGGGCGGGTTCGCGACGCTGTGGATGGCCGTGCTCGCCGACACCGGCGCGTCGATCCTCGTGATCGCGAACGCGCTAAGGTTGCTCCGGGCCGACTGACTCCTTTCTCCTTTGCCAGCCTTGGGCTCGCCGCTAGAATTGGCGTCGCCGCATGTCCTTGTCCGCTGGCACCCGTCTCGGTCCGTATGAAATCCTCTCCCCCTTGGGCGCGGGCGGGATGGGCGAGGTCTATCGCGCGCGGGACACGAAACTCGGACGCGACATCGCGCTGAAAGTCCTTCCGGCCACCTTCACGGACGATCCTGAACGGCTCGCGCGCTTCCGTCGTGAAGCGCAGGTGCTTGCGTCTCTCAACCATCCGCACATCGGCGCAATTTACGGCCTCGACGAAGCCAACGGCACGCAGTTTCTCGTGCTCGAACTTGTGGATGGCGAGAGCCTCGACAAGCGAATTGCCCGAGGCCCGATCCCTGTCGATGAGGCGCTCGCCATTGCCAGACAGATTACGGAGGCGCTTGAAGCCGCGCACGAGAAAGGGATCATCCATCGCGATCTGAAGCCCGCGAACATCGCGCTGACGAAGGACGGCAACGTCAAGGTCCTCGACTTCGGGCTCGCGAAGGCGCTGGCGCCGACGTCCGCCATCGGCATCGAAGCGATGGCCTCCACCATCACGACGCCAGCGATGATGACCGGCGTCGGGGTGATCCTCGGCACGGCGGCGTACATGTCGCCGGAGCAGGCGAGGGGCAGGGCCGCAGACAAGCGGAGCGACATCTGGGCGTTTGGCTGCGTGCTCTACGAAATGCTCGCAGGCGAGCAACTGTTCGGGGGCGAGACCGTCACCGACGTTCTCGCGGCCGTCGTCAGAAGCGAGCCGGATTGGAGTCGCGTGCCGTTGCGAACACGGCGGCTGCTTCGGTCCTGCCTGGAGAAGGAGCCGAGGCGTCGGCTTCATGCTATCAGTGACGCCTGGCTGATGATGGATGAGACGGCGTCGGAATCCCCACCAGCGCACCGGAGCGACCGGGTGGCGTGGTGGCCCGCGGTCGCCTTTGCTCTTGTTGCGGTGGCAGCGCTCTGGACGCTGTGGCGGCAACCGGTCGTCGAAGAGCGCGCGCTGCAGTTTCATGTGAATCCGCCCCCTGGAACACGCTTCCAGGCTGGAGTCGCAGGCGGCAGTTCCATTTCGCCGGATGGCCGAGTGGTGGTGTTTGTGGCCATCTCCGGCGGACCCACACTGTGGATCCGTCGACTCGACTCGCTCACACCCCGTGAGTTGCCGGGTACGAGTGGGGCCGCCTTCCCATTTTGGGCGCCCGATGGCCGCTCTGTTGGATTTTTCGCCGAGGGTAAGCTCAAAAAGATCGATGTTTCGGGTGGCCCGCCGGTCGTCATTACCGCGGCATCGACCCCCCGGGGCGGAACGTGGGGACCTGACGGAACGATTGTGTTCAGTCCGATTTTAGGTGCCCTCCAGCAGGTAGCCGCCTCAGGTGGCACTCCGGCTCCCCTCACCAAGCTGGATCTCGCCAACGGGGAGAACGCTCATCGCTGGCCTCAATTTCTGCCAGACGGCCGGCGTTTTCTGTATTGGGTCCGGAGCAGTAAGCCGAATCGGACTGGCGTCTATCTCAGCTCGTTGGATCGTCCGCACGAGGAAGTCTTAGTCGTCGAGAGCCTGAGTGGAGGCGCTTACTCACCCCCACACGGGAAGACCCAGGGCTACCTCCTCTGGGTCCGTCAAAACGCGTTGGTTGGGCAGCCCTTCGACCCACAGCGCGCGCAAGTATCCGGTGAGCCTGTCTCCATCGCCGGGGCGGAGGGTGTGGGCACCGTGGGTGCACTCAACCAATCCCTGTTCTCGCTCTCGAACGACGGCACCCTCCTCTTCAGTGGCGCCGACGACAATTATCAACTGACGTGGTTCAGCCGCGACGGCAAGGCCTCGGGTACCGTGGGCAAGCCGGACCGCTATGCCGCGGTGCGCATCTCGCCGGACGGCAACCGCGCGGCAATGTCGCTCATCGACTCGTCAGGACAACGGGATATTTGGGCCATGGAACTGGCTAGAGGCCTTCCCAACCGCTTGACCTCCGACGGCGGCCTCGTACCGGTGTGGTCTCCAGATGGACATCGGATCGCCTACCACGACTTCGGGCAAGCCAGACTTTTCACCATCGCTGCAGGTGGTGGTGATCGACAAGGCATGCTGGAATCGCAAGACCCCCTGTACATCAATGACTGGTCGCCAGACGGCCGATTGTTGATGTACACGACAAGCTCGCCGGCGACCTTCTATGACCTGTGGGTCCAACCGACCAACGGGGATCGAACACCTGTGCCGGTGTTGGTCACTCCGTTCAACGAGTCACATGGACAGTTTTCTCCTGACGGAAAATGGATCGCGTATACGTCGAACGAATCCGGACAGGAGGAAATCTACGTTCGAAGCATGGCAGCGAGGGGAAGCACCCGCGCGTCAACGAGCGGCGGCAGCTTTCCGCGCTGGCCTAAAGACGGAAAAGAACTGTTCTACATATCGGCCGACGGCAGACTGATGGCCGTTTCGGTGGCGACCGGCGCGGAGGGATTGGAGTTTGGCACTCCCGTTGCCCTCATGCACATCGCGCAACCGCTTGGAACGTTTGCCTATCCATACGATGTCGCGCCGAACGGGGAAAAGATTCTGGCCCTGACGCCTGCCGGAAGCGAGCACAACGTGATTCCCTTGACGGTGATCGTCAACTGGGAAGCTGGTCTCAAGAGATGAGCGCGGGAGCGCGCCTCTCTTAGCCTTTGTCCTCTGTGTCCTTTGTGCCCTTTGTGTCCTTTGTGGTGAAGTGTTTCTTCGCCGGCTTCGACAACCACACCTTCGCGACCCTCAAGCCGTCGATCGCTTCGACACGCATCTTGCGACCTTCGACGTCGATCACGTCGCCGACCCGTGCGCGACGACCCAGGCGGCCGAGCATGTAGCCGCCGATCGTCGTATACGTGCTTTCATCGATGTGGAGCCCGAACTGCCCGTTGGTGTCGCTCACCAGCGCCAGGCCGTCGATGTCGGCCGACCCGTCGGCGCGCAGCACCGTGCGCGTCTGCGCCCCCATCTCACCAGGGATTTCGCCGATGATGCGCTCCATCAGCGATTCGAACGTGACCAGGCCCGCGGTCCCCCCGTGTTCGTCGATGACCAGCGCCTCGCGAGCCCGGCGCCGCCGCATCTCGGTCAGCAGATCGTTGGCGCCGAGCGTGACCGGGACCGTCAGCACTTCGCGCGCGAGCGCACCGGCGTTGACCGCGGCGTCGCCGCCGAGCGCCTTCACCAGATCCACGACGTGCAGCATCCCGATCACGTGGTCGAGGTCTTCGCGGTAGACCGGCAGCCGCGTCGGCTCGCCCTGGCCGATCTTGCGCAACAGGTCGGCGAGCGGTGTGTCAGCGGCGACGGCGACGAGCTCGGTGCGCGGAATCATCACCTGGCCCGCGGTGAGATCGGAAAACCCGAACACGCGGTGGAGCATCTGCTCTTCCTGCTCCTCGAGCACGCCGGCTTCCTGGCTGGCGGTCACGAGCATCATCAGCTCCGCCTCGGAGTGCACCATCGAGTGGCCGCCTTTGCTCTGCAGACCCAGCATCCGAACGACGTCGACCCGTGCCGTTCAGGAGGCGGATGAACGGCCAGAACGCTTTCATGAACAACTCGGTCGGTTTCACCACGAGCAGCGCGGTCGCCTCGGCCTTGTCGAGCGCGATGGTCTTCGGCGCCAGCTCGCCCAGCACGATGTGCAGAGCGGTGATCAACGCAAAGGCGATCGCGACCGCCACGGTGTGGGCGGTCGCTTCGGCGATGACGATCGGCAGAAACCCCAGGA
>JAYVYV010000222.1:0-10369 GCA_043783985.1 Acidobacteriota bacterium
TCCGCGTCGCCCGCCGGCACGACGAGCATCAGCCCGCCGCGGCCGTGTGCGCGCATCGACACCGCGAGCTGCACCAGCACGTTGACCGAGTCGATCCCCTTCACCCACGACGCCGGTGAATCGAATCCGAGGAGCGACGTCAGCAGCGGCGGACAGTCCGGCAGGCTCGACGCCCGCTCGTCCACGACCTTGATTTGGTCGCCCTCGAGCACCGCGACGTTCACGAACTTTCCCGACTCGTCGCCGCGATGATGCTTGATGACCAGCAGGCCCGGCGCGGCGACCTCCACGACGATCGACAGCGCCGGGATGGCGCGGACGGTGCCCCAGACGTAGAGCCCGTCGTCGTTTCGCCACACGCCGAGGTGGATGCCCGCGCGCTCCACCGCGGGCGCGATCTTCACGAGCTTGTCGGGCTGCAACGGCAGCGGACGCTCGAACAGCAGCGGGTGGTCCGCCGCCTCCGGCGGCAGAAACGCGAGGGAGATTTTCGGGACGTAGCTTTCCTCCCGGCGCAGGCTCGCCCAGAATGCGGCGTCGATGATCGCTTCGATCGTGTCGGCGTCCGGCGCGGGCACGGGGCCCGCGCGGCCGCGGCGGCGCGCCTCCGCCGCGTGATGCGCGAAGTGCGCCGCGACCTTGGGCGCGACGATCCGGGCCGCCGGGTACGCCGGTTCCGTCATGAACGGCGGCGAGACGCCCCTGGCCAGCGGCGCTGTTGAGGCCCGCGAGCGGCCGGCCCGCCGCCGGCACCCGGACGGGAGCCGTGTCCCTGCGGACGCCGCGGATCGCGCGCCGGACGCGGCGGACGCTGATCGAGGTTCTGCTGCGGGCGCGCGTTGTAGTCGAAGTCGGGCAGCGTCACGCGCGGCAGCCGCGCCGCGATCGCCTTCTCGATGCCGCGCAGGTCGCCCTCTTCCTCCTGCGACACCAGCGTGTAGGCCGAGCCCGTGGTTTCCGCGCGGGCCGTGCGTCCGACGCGGTGGATGTAGTCGTCCGCCACGTGCGGCACGTCGAAGTTCACCACGTGGCCGAGCGCCGTGACGTCGATGCCGCGCGCGGCGATGTCGGTCGCGACGAGCACGCGGTACTTCCCGCTCTTGAACCCCGCCAGCGCTTCGGTCCGCTGCGACTGCGACCGGTTGCCGTGGATACGCTCGACCTTGACGCCCGCGTCGCCGAGGAACTTGGCGAGCCGGTTGGCGCGATGCTTCGTGCGCGTGAACACGAGGGCGTCGTGCATGTCCGCGCCTTTCAGCAGGTGCAGCAACAGCGCCGGCTTCAGGTGCTGCGGCACCGGATACACCGCGTGCGTGATCCCCACCGCCGGCGCCGAGCGCCGCTCGATGTTGATCGTCGCCGGCGACTTCAGCATTTCTTTCGACAGCTGCGCGATCGGCGGCGGCATCGTCGCGCTGAAGAACAGCGTCTGCCGCTTGGCCGGGGGCGGGATGTGTTTCAGCACGCGCCGGATGTCCGGGAGGAACCCCATGTCCAGCATCCGGTCCGCCTCGTCGAGCACGAGATACTGGAGGCTGCCGAGCTTCGCGTACGACGACCGGAAGTGGTCGAGGAGCCGGCCCGGCGTCGCCACGATGACGTCGACCCCGCTGCGGAAGGCGTGCTCCTGCGGGCCCATGCCGACGCCGCCGAAGACGGCGGCCGCCGTCAGCGGCGTGTGCACCGCGAGGTCGTTGAGGTCCTCCACGATCTGCGCCGCGAGCTCGCGCGTCGGCGTCAGGACGAGCGCGCGCGTCGTGCCGCGCGCCTTGCCGATGAGCCCGTTGAGGATCGGCAGCAGGAACGCCGCGGTCTTGCCGCTGCCGGTCATCGCGCAGGCGAGCAGGTCCTGGCCCAGCATGGCGAGCGGAATCGCGTCAGCCTGAATGGGCGTCGGTCGCGTGAAACCGAGGTCTTTGAGCCCCTGGAGCAGGCTGGGATGCAGTCCGAGTTCCGTAAATGGCACGGATCATTATGACAGGACCGCGCGAACGTCGTACAATTGGACCGTGAACAAATCGAGACCCTCGCAACAGAAGCGCCAGCGCGAGCGCCAGCGCCAGGAACGTCAGAAGGAAAAGCAGGCCAAGCGGCAGGAAGTGGCCGCGCAAAAGGCCACCAGTCCGGGCCGGGCCGGCGGCATCGATCCCGATCTCGAAGGCATTCAGGCCGGCCCGCAACCGCTGCAGGACTGGCAGACCGATGCCGAGGCCGAGGCCGAGACCGAGTAGTTACACCGCGACGAGCTGCGCGATCGCCGCCGCCAGCGCGTTGGAGTCGACCGGCTTCGGAATGTGATGCTGATAGCCCGCCACGAGCGCCCTCACCCGATCCTCAGGGTTCGCATACGCCGTGACGGCAATGGCAGGCAGTGCTCGCGTCTTCTCCGACTCGAGCTTTCGAATCGTCCGGATCAGCGCGAACCCATCGGTGCCGGCCATCCCCACGTCTGACACGAGCACGTCGGGTTCGAACGCGCCGCTTCTCAATATCTCGAGCGCGGCGTCGGCGCTCCCCGCGGCCCGGACCGTGGCGCCGAAATTCTCCAGCATGGCCACCAGCAGTTCCCGCGCGTCCGACTCGTCGTCGACGATCAGAATCGACACGCCGTTGAGCGTCACGGGGGCGCTGGCTCGAGGCCGCAGGAGGGCTCGCCGCTCGATCGACGGCACCGCCGGCAGGCTCATCCAGAATCGCGACCCTTGTTTCACCCCGCCGCTCTCCACGCCGACCTTCCCGCCGTGAAGCTCCACGATCTGCCGCACGAGCGACAGCCCGAGCCCGAGGCCGCCGTGGCGGCGGCTCGCTGACGCGTCGGCCTGGCGGAAGCGATCGAAGACGTACGGAATGAAATCCGGCGTCACGCCCTCGCCGTCGTCCTGGACGGAGAGCCGGACGTTCGCACCGTCCTCGACGACGTCCACACGCACGTGTCCGCCGGGCTCGGTGAACTTCAGGGCGTTCGACAACAGGTTCCAGATGACCTGTTGCAGCCGCTCGGCGTCGCCGCTCACCAGGGGCAGGTTGTCGCCGAACGCGGCCTCGATTTCGACGTTCTTGCCCGCCGCGCCCGGAGCCACGACGTCGATGGCCGTCTGCGCCACGTCCACGAGCGAGACCGCGTCGATCTTCAGCCGCAGCTTTCCGCTGATGATGCGCGCCATGTCGAGGAGATCCTCGACAAGCCGCATCTGCGACATCGCGTTGCGCTCGATGACGTCGAGCGCGTGGGCCCGCGATCGCACGGAGGGTTGCGTCTTCAGGATCCGCGTCCAGCCGATCACCGCGTTCAGCGGCGTGCGAATCTCGTGCGAGAGCGTGGCCAGGAACTCGTCCTTGAGCCGCGACGCCTCTTCCGCCGTCTGGCGGGCCTGCTCCGAGGCGGCGATCTGGTTGCGCAGCTCGCGCTCGGAGATCACCCGCTCCGTCACGTCCTCGATCAGCGTGATCGTGCCGATGGTCGCTCCGCCGACGCTCAGCGGCTCGATGCGCGCCGACTGCGCCATCTCGGTCAGGCCGGCGCCGTGGAAGTTGCGGGTAATGGGCAGCAGGAACTTGTGGAAGCTCTGCGAGAGAATCCGCACTTCGCCCGCCAGCGCGTCCCGGTACGACGCGTCCACTCCGCGCGCGACGAGATCGGGGAAGAGCTCCAACAGCGGCCGCCCGACGACGTCTTCCGGCCGCTTGCCGGTCTGCGCCGCCAGCCAGTGGTTCCACCGGCGGACGACCAGGCGGTCGTCGGTGATGAACACACCGCGATCGTCGAGCTCCTCGAACCATTTGGCCGCCGCGCCGCCGAGCGCGTCGAGGTGTGGCCCTTTCGCCGTCATGGTCAGCCTTGCGACCGCTCCCAGTCCTCGACCGCGCGAATCAGCCGGTCGAGCGAGGCGACGCTCAGCACGATCACCATGTAGCCGGTCACCTGCGTGTCGCGCAGGCGGAAGCCGGCGTGGACGACGAGCGCGTAGCGGATGCCTTCGCTCGCGATCTGCAGCGATTCGAGGATCGCGCCGACGTTCTCGATGCTGAGATGCGGCACGGAGAACGACACCTGCACCTTGAGCAGGTTGCCGAACGTCCCCAGGCACGCGTTGAGGAGGATGTTGCCGATCTCGGTGATCACTTCGCGCGCCGACGCGTCGATCGACAGTGGGAGGGCGGGCTCGTTGGTGAGCAGTTCCTTGAGCATCGCCGCGCCCGCCTCGTCCAGGATCAGCAGCGCGTCGCCGGCCACCGGCCCGCTGAAGATCTGGTGCACGCTGGCGACGTGTCCCTGGACGACGCGTTCGAGCGCGTCGCCGACCTCCTCCACGACCTGCAGCGTCACCTGCGGCACCTCGAGCAGGACGCGGTGCCCCGTCAACTGGGACAGCGACGCGGCCGCGCGGCCGAAGCCGATGTTCAGCAGCTCGACGAGCGCGTCCTGCTGGACTTCGGTCAGCTCCATGACGAGCCCGGCTCCAGCGCCTTCGCGACCGCGCTCAGCAGGCTGGCGCGATCGACGGGCTTGTTGAGAAACCCTGCCGCGCCGCCCGCCTCCGCCATCTGGCGTGACGAATCCTGCACGTCGGCCGAAACGATGATCACCCGCGCGCGGGCGTCCATCTCCGTCAGTTTCTTCAGCACGTCAAGGCCGCTCATGCCTTTCATCACCAGATCCAGCAACACGACGTCCGGCTTTTCGAGAAAGTACCGCTCCAGCGCGACCAGGCCGTCATCCGCCTCCGCCACCACGTAACCGGCCGACTCGAGAACCTGGCGTGCGCCGCGCCGCGCCATGCCGGAGTCGTCGACGAGGAGAATTTTTTCGGCGCTCATACGCGGGCCAGCAGCGCCTCGGCCATGCGATCCAGCGGCACCTCGCCGTCGCTGAGGCCGGCCTCGACAATCGATCGCGGCATGCCATACACGACGCAGCTCGCCTCGGCTTCGCTCAACACCGTGCCGCCTTTCGCCTTGATCCACGCGGCGCCCTCGCGCCCGTCCGATCCCATGCCCGTCATGACGATGCCGAGGACCCGCGCGCCGTACGCGTCCGCCGCCGAGTGGAACAGCGTGTCGACCGACGGCCGGTACAGTGTGTCGAGCGGCCTGACGTCGAGGTGCGTCACCACGTCTCCCGTCGAACTGCGCCTCAGCGTCATGTGTCGCCCCGCCGGCGCCAGGTACACGTTTCCTTTGGTCACGATCTCGCCGCCCTGCGATTCGAGGACGGTCAGCGCCGACTGCTCGTTCAGCTTGCGCGCGTACAGCTCAGTGTAGCCAACCGGCATGTGCAGAACAATCGCGATCGGCACCGCCAGCTCGGCCGGTAGGCGCGGAATCAGCATCTTCAGCGCGTGCGGTCCGCCGGTCGAAATGCCGATCACGACGATGTCCACCGCGGCCGCCGCGGCCGCCGCCGCGGGCGGCGCGACGGCCGGCGACGGGATCTCGCGGCTCACCGCGGGCCGCGACGCCGCCGCGCTCTTGACCTTGTCGATCAGCTCGTCGGCAATCTCGAGCACCCGGTCGGTCGCCAGCGCGGTCGGCTTCTGCACGAAATCGACCGCGCCTGCGTCGAGCGCCGCGAGCACCAGCTCGCCCGATTCGCTTGCGACGCTGACGACGACGATGGGCACCGGCCGCCGCGCCATCTGCGCCTTGATGAACCCCACCCCGTCGAGCTCCGGCATGATCAGGTCGCACGTGATGACGTCCGGCTCGAGCTCCGCCGCGAGCTCGAGCGCCTCCCGTCCGTCGCGCGCAATCCCCACGATCTCCAGGAACGGGCTGCGCGACAGCATCTGCCGGATGACCTTCCGCACGTACGCGGAATCGTCGACGATCAGAATCCGCACGATCTCACTCATCGGCGCCTCGTTTCACGTACACGAACGCCCGATCGATCTCCTCGAGCTGGAACGTCGACGTGACGTTGAGCAGCGACTCGGAGGCGCCGACGCACAGGAAGGCGGGCGCGGGCATCAGGGCGCCGAGGTGCTCGACGACGCGCTTGATGGCCGGCGGCGAAAAATAGATGAACGCGTTCCGGCAGAACACGATCGGGGATCGCGCGAACGGGGCGACTTCTTCCGGGGCCATCAGATTCACCACACTCCATGACGTGATGCGCCGAGCCAGCTCGTCGCGGGGGACGTACGTGCCGGCATCGGTCGTAAAATACTTCTCGAGAAGCGCGGGTGGCAACGAGCGCACCGCGCGCGCCCGGTACCTCCCCCCGCGCGCCTTGGCGATCGCCGCCGCGCTGCCGTCGCTGCCGTGGATCTCGACCGGAATTCTGTCGAACCAGCCGGCCTCGTTGAGCGCCATCGCGATCGTCAGCGGCTCCTCGCCGGTCGCGCACGGCGCGCTCCAGATGCGAATCGTGCCCGCGCCGCGGCGAACCAGCTCCGGGACCACGTGGCAGACGACCGCGCGGATCTGATCGATCTCGCGCCAGAAGTACGTCTCGGGCACCGACAGCGCATCGATCACCTGGCGCCACCCCTCCACGGCCGAGGCGTCGTCGTACTTGAGCAGGTAGAACAGGTCCAGAAACGACCGGAAGCCGCGCTGCACGACGAGCGGCGCCAGCCGCTCCGCCAGCAGCTCCGCGCGGTCGTCGTCGAAGAACAGACCGGTCCGCTCGTGAACGAGCTCCCGCAGGAGAGGCAAACCGGTGACGGGAACGCCGAGCGCATCCGATCCGAAGGCCGTCATCGCGCGTCCGGCGGGTCAGCGGACTCACCTTGTCCCTTTCCAAGACGCCGCAGCGCGATTTCCGCGGTGCGGCGAACGCCGTCCGACGGATCGGTGGCCGCGAGCCCGGCAAACGATCGCGCAATGCCGCGTGTTCCGAGCCGCGAGAGGATCGTCACCGCCAGCTGCCGGACCGACGCATCCGCGTCGGTCAGCGCGGTCAGGATGTAGGCGGACGCGGTCGGATGCGCCAGCCGTCCCAGCGCCTCGATCACGGCGCGCCGGACGGACGGATCGCGCGACGCCAGCGAATCGCCGACGCCGGGAATCGCCGCCTCGGGCATCCGCGCCAACGCGTCGATCGCGACCGCGCGGCGGGCCGGATCGCCCGCGACGGCCGCCATGGCGGCCACGGCCTGGCGCGCGTGCGGCGTCGCGCCCGCGCCGATGCGGCTCAAGGCGCCGATCGCGGCGCGGGTCACGTCTGGATCGGTGTCTGCCGCCGCCGTCCACTGGAGCAGCTCGATCGCCGGCGCACCGCCGCGGCGCGCGATCGCTTCCGCAGCCGCCGCCCGACGCGCGGGCTGGCCGGCCGACAGCGCGCGGCGCAGCGCGTCCGTCGCCTCTGAGGACTCGACCGATCCGAGCGCTCGCACCGCCGCCACCGCCAGCTCGTCGTCGGACCCCTCGCTGATGGCCGCGAGCATCGGTACCGCGGCGCTGCTGGCCGCGCCGATCTCGCCGATGGCGCCGATGGCCGCGATGCGCACCTGCGGCGCGCCATCGTCGGCCGCCATGCGCTCGAGATTGGGCAGCGAGGCGCGATCGGCCTGGCGGCCAAGGCTGGTGACGCTGAAATACCGCACCCATGGATCCGGATCATCTATCGCACGCCGCAACGCGTCGAGCGCGCCGGGGCGCTCCACGTGCGCGAGCGCCTGAGCCGCGGCCGCGCGCGC
Organism: Acidobacteriota bacterium; assembly: GCA_043783985.1. Classification (GTDB taxonomy): domain Bacteria; phylum Acidobacteriota; class Vicinamibacteria; order Vicinamibacterales; family CAVVIG01; genus CAVQFC01. The sequence continues at coordinate 7,641 of JAYVYV010000222.1, forward strand.
GCGCGGCGTGTCGTTGGCCAGCGCGGCGATCAGGAGCGGCACGCTCCGATCGTCTTCGAGGTAGGACACATGTTCGAGCGCCGCCGCGCGCACCGCTTCGTCCGTGTCGCGGCACCGGTCGAGCAGCGGGTCCGCGCAGTCCGCGTATCCGAAGTAGCCGGCGATCTTGACCGCCGATTCGCGCACGTGCGGGTCGCTGTCCTCCAGGAACAGCCGCATGCGCGCGCTCATGCCCGGATGACCGATGGAGTTCAGCGCGCCGATTGCGGCCTGCCGCACACCCAGATCGCCGTCGCCGATCAACCGCAGCAGCGACTCGAAGGCGCGGCGATCGCCCAGCCGCGCGAGCGCGCCCGCGGCGACCCCCAGGACGTCGCGATCGTCTTCGTCCAGCAGCGCCACGAGCGGCTCGACCGCGCGCGCGTCGCCGATGCGGCCGAGCGCCGCCGCGGCGGCCCGCCGCGTCTCGACGTCCTCGCTGCGCAGCTGCTCGATCAGCCGATCCGCCATCGGCGCGCCGAACCGCACGATCGCTTCGATCAGCTCGCCCTGCGCGCCGGGCGTGCCGACCATGTGGGCGAGCGCGCGCTCGACGGCGGGGCCGCGCAGCCACCCGAGCAGCGTCACGGCGTGGCGCAGCGACGATCCGCTCATCCGCCCGGCCGCATCAATCACGCGTTGTGCGCCCGCCGGCGAAATGGACGCGCGCACCAGCCCTTCGATATGCGCCGCGCCGCCGCTGAACATGTCGGCATAGCGGCGGTGAATCCCCGTCAGCGCGTCGACGATGCTGGACGGCGACATATGCGCGCGATCGAGCGCGGCCACCAGCGGCGCGATTGCGTCCTCGTCGCCGATCTGTCCCAGCGCTTCCGCCGCCTGATCGCCGACGAGCTCGTCCTCGAGCAGCGGCACGAGACGCGGTGCGACCGCCGCGTCGTTGATGCGGGACAACGCGTCGAGCGCGGGAAAGGCGAGAAAGAAATCGTTCGACTCCGCGATCGCCGCGAGACGTTCGACCGCTTCGGGCGGGCTCTGCCTGCCCAACGCCTCGATCGCATGGAACCGCACGTTCACATCGTCGTCGTCCAGGGCGAGGAGGAGGGCGTCGACCGCCTCCGGACGTGTCTGCGTACCGAGGGCCAGCGCGGCTTGAATCCGGAGATCGACGTCAGGGTGCTGCATCAAATCGACCAGCGACGCCGTCAGGTCGACGCCGGTCATCGAGAGCAGCTGCAAGGCGCTGCTCAGCACGCTGAAGTTGCGGTGCCCCTCGCGCAGCGCCGACACCAGCGCCTCGACGAGCCCCGGATCGCGCCGGGTCGCCAGCACCGCCACCGCCGATCGCCGCACCTGCCAGTCCTCGTCGGCCATCGCCGTCGGCAGCGGCCCGAGCCCTTCGACCGGATTCAGCGCCGCGAGACGTTCGATGGCGCGCAGCCGCGCCGCGGCATCCGCGTCCCGGAGCTCGCCCGCGAGCTGATGTTCGATCTCGAGCCGCTCGGTGACGTCCTCGATGGTCACGATGAGGCCGACCGGCCTGCCGCCGTCGATCAGGGCCGCGAGCGCCACGCGCTGCTGCATCCGATCGTAGCGTGATGACGGGGTCGAGGGAGGCGCCGGGATCAGGTACTTGTGGAACGCGGGTGCGAGCACCGTGGGCGCCCCGGTCACCAGCGTCTCCCTGACGACCGCCAGCAGGCCGCGCGATTCGAGATCGGGCACGACGCCGGCGAGCGGGCGCCCGAGCGCTTCGGCGGCGGCGATGCCCGTCATGGACGCCAAGGCGCCGTCCCAGCTGGTGATGACCAGGCTGGCGTCGGTCGTGAGGATGCCGATGTGGCGCGCCGGTCCGGCGGGACCCCGCGCATCGGCGGACGGCCGATCATCGTTCATCCGCGGCCGTTCGATCCCGTGCGCTTGCCGTTGGCGGCGCCGCCGTTGCCGCGGCCGCTGCGCTCGACGATGCCGGACAGCTCTTCGGCATGCCTGATCAGTTCGGCCGCTCCGCCACGCGTTTCCTTGACCTCGCGCGCATTCCGGTCGGTGATCTGGCGGACCTCGCGGAGTTGATCGAGCAGGCGCACGGCGACGCCCGAGTGATCGCGGTTCGCGTGCGTGATGAGCTTCATCTGCTTGGCCGTGTTCTGCGTCGCGGTGACCATGTCCTTCAGGCCGCGGGACTGCTCGGCGAGCGCGCGCGACGCCTGCTCCGTTTCGCGACGCATGCTGTTGATCGCGGTGCTGACCTCGGCGGCGGCGGTCGCCTGTTCGCTCATCGCCTGATTGACGTTGGAGATGAGGCTGTTCAGCGAACCCGTGGCGGCGACGATCTGATCGGCCGCCGCCGCCTGCTCGGCCAGCGCGCGCGACGTGCTCGCCGCGCCCCGCCGCATCGAGTCGGCCGCCTGCGTGATCTGCGCCGCCGACGCGGCCTGCTCGCCGGAGGCCTTTCGCACCTGCGCGGCCGTCTTCGTCGTCGCCTGGGCCGCCTTGATGATGTCGCGGGCGGCGTTGCCCTGCTCGCCCACCGCCTTGCCGACCTCCAGTGCGATCCGCCGCATCTGGGAGGTCGCCTGGACGATATTGCCGGCGGTCGTCGACTGCTCGGCGGTCGCCATGGCGACCAGGCGCGCCTGCTCGGCGGTCGCCGACACCGAGCTGACCATCGCCTGCGCGGCCGAGCGCTGTTCGTCGGTCGCGCGCGCGATCTCGCCGACCACGCCGGT
>JAYVYV010000223.1:0-3872 GCA_043783985.1 Acidobacteriota bacterium
CCCCTGATGTCGATACATGATGTGTGCGATCTTGCCTTCGCCGTAGAGACACGGCCGCGACCCCACCAGCTCCAGCCCGGCGCGCGCCGGATCGTCGGGTAGGTGCATCCGCCAGGCGAAGCCGGACGCCATCGAGCTCTCGACCGTCGCCCGCGCCTGCTGCGTGCCGAGCACGCGGTTCATGGCGAAACATTTCATGTGATCCGCTGTCAGCTCGGCCGCCAGCACGTGGGCCGACTTGTCGGTCGCCTGGTAGACGAACGCGCCGCCGACGACGAGCACGAGCGAGGCCGCCAGCGCGTAGGGCACGAGGCGCGTCGAGAAGGCCGCGGGCGCCTGCGCCGCGGCGTGCGCGGCGTGGGGCGCGAGGCGCGCGATCTGCCAGCACTTGGCGTGCAGCGCGTCGGGTGCGGCGGCCGTGTTCAGCACCGGCACGCGCGCGCGAATCAACTCGTGCACCTGCCGCTCGGCGGCGACACGCGAATGGCAGGGCGAACAGACGCGCAGGTGCTCCGCGACCGCGCGGCGTTCGGTGTCCGGCAGGTTGCCGTCGATGAAGGGCGTGACGAGCGGGTCGATGCGATCACAAGCCATACAGTCTTCAGTCACCAGTCTTCAGTCACCAGTCTCAGTTTTTCGCAGCGCCGACCGGCGACTGACGACGGATGACTGACGACGGTGTGAGCGCGTCGAACAACATGCGCCGGCCGCGCGAGATGCGCGACATGACGGTGCCGATCGGAATCGACAGCATCTCGGCGATTTCGGCATACGAAAACTCTTCCACGTCTCGTAACCACACCGCCTGCCGAAACGCGGCGGGCAGCGCGTCGATGGCCGCCTGGAGCTCGGGCGCGAGCGTCTCGCGCACGAGCAGCGATTCGGGCGTCTCGGCGGCCCCCGCCGACTTGCCGCCCGGTGGCGGCGCGTCGGCGGCCCGGTCCACGATCTCGCTGTCGATCGACACCGCGTCGCGCGCGCGGTCACGCGCGCGGTTCAGCGCGGTGTTGTGGAGAATCGTGAAGAGCCAGGCCCGCAGATTCGTGCCCGGCTGGAACCGATCCGCGGAGCGAAACGCCTTCAGATAGGTCTCCTGGACCAGATCCTCGGCGTCCGCCGGCACACGGGTCAGCCTCAACGCCGAGCGATACAGGCTGTCGAGCGACGCGAGCGCCTCGGCCTCGAAGGCAGGCGACACTACCTGTAAACCCTGGCGGGGCTTCATTTATTCCAGCCCTTCGCGCGCCCCTGTGGATCTCGCGCTGCCGCGGGCGGGCCCGGACGGCTGCCCGCGTCGCGTGGAGGAGCACCAGCGCGTCGGAGAACCAGTATAGCCGGTGTCGCTTAAAGGGGTCGGACGCGCGTCCGCGAGAGGACAGCGTGCGCGCCTGCGGCCCCGAAAGGCGAGCACACCGTTTGCAGAGGCGTCTACGCCAACAGTAACATCGCCTCCAGTTTTCCCGCTGTTGTGGCATTTTCGAGGTACCGCCTATGCGCACCCGCGTGCTGCCCACTCGTCTGATCGCCGGACTCGCCGCCGTGTTGCTGTGCGGCCACGCGACCCGCGCCTTCGCTCAGACCTCGATGGTGCCGTACTTCGGCAAGAACAACCCGCACTACGACAAGTTCGAATGGCACATCTACGCCACCGATCACTTCGAGATCTACTACTACCCGGCGCTCGAGTCGCACCTGGAGCGCATCGCGGGCTACGCCGAGAGCGCCTATCAGCAGGTCAGCGCGGACCTCAAGCACGACTTGTCGTTCAAGGTGCAGCTGATTCTGTTCAAGACGCACAGCGAGTTCGAGCAGGAGAACATCGACCCCGGCGCCGGGCAGGAAGGCGTCGGCGCGTTCGCCGAGCCGGGCCAGAAGCGCATCGTCGCGCCCATTGACGACCCGCCGGACCGCCTCTACGGCCTCATCGTCCACGAGCTGACGCACCAGTTCGAGTTCGACATCATCCCGCAGCAGTTGATCCGCCGCAGCGTCCCGCTGTGGGTGAACGAGGGGCTGTCGGACTACGAGCGCGGACAGTGGAGCCCGATCGACCTGATGTCTGTGCGCGACGCGGCCGTCGCCGACATCGTCCCGAAGATGACCGAGATGGAAGGCTACGGCAACTCCGGCAACGAGCTGCTGGTCTACAACCTGGGCCACGCGGTCTTCGAGTTCATCGAAGCGAAGTTCGGCAAGGAAGGCGTCCGCCAGTTCCTGTTTTCGCTGCGCAAGAGCGTCATCGGCGGCGGCGAGGACGCGTACGAAGAAGCCCTGCGCATGAAGAAAGACGAGTTCGACGAAGCCTTCGACCGCTACCTGAAAGATCGGTTCAAGCCGTTCCGCGACAAGGAACGCCCAGCCGATTACGGGCGTGATCTGTCGCCGAACAAAGAGAATACGCATTTCGCCGAGGCGCTGTCGATTGCGCCGTCGCCCTCCGGCGACCTGATTGCGGCGGTCACGATCAACCGGAAGGATCGGGAGATCGACATCGTGCTCGTCTCGTCCAAGGACGGGTCGATTGTCCGCAACCTGACCGGCGGCTTCGACAAGGACATGGGATTCGACCACATCGTCCTGCGCGGCGAACGGACGAACATCATGCCCTACATGTCGTGGTCGCCGAAGGGCGATCGCCTCGCCTATTTCGTCCGCACGGAGAAGGAACGCACGCTGGTCATCCAGAACGTGCTGACGCGGAAGATCGAAGACCGCATTCCCTTGAAGTCGGTCGACGAGCCCGAATCGCCCAACTTCGCGCCCGACGGCAAGACGATCGCGTTCGCCGCTCTCCGGGGAGGAGTCGGCGACATCTACAGCGTCAATCTCGACACCAAGCAGATCACGAACCTCACCGACGACGCCTTCGCCGACTACGGCCCGGTGTACTCGACGGACGGCTCGTTCATCGTCTACAACGCGCGCGTCAGCGGAAACCAGAAGCTCTTCCGGCTCGACCTGGACACGAAGAAGAAGACGCAGCTCACCTTCGGCACCCAGGATGAAACGGCGGCCTCGTTCGTGGACGCCAACATGCTGGTGTTCGGGTCGACGGCCACCGATCCGGCAATCCAGCTCGAGCCCGAGGTGGCGAAGAACGGCAACATCTACAACATCTGGACGCTGGACCTGAAGAACGGCGAGCTCCGGCAGTACACCGACGCCGTCGGCGGCAACTGGTCGCCGGTGGTGCTGAACGAAGGCGGCGCGAAGAGCAACAAGATCGCCTTCATCAGCTACTACAAGAACGAATACAGCATCAGGACGCTCGAGCGAAAGGAACCGCTGCACACGGCGTCGTCGTCAGACTTCGGCGATCCCACGCAGCAGGTCATCGACTTCCAGCCGCCGCTGCAGCACACGCTCGTGAAGGAGAACAACCGCAAGAAGGGCACGTGGGAAAAGATGTTCCTTGAGGGGCGGCCGCCGGTGAACGTCGGCGTCACCAACAACGGGGACCTGTTCGGCGGCACGCAGGTGAGCTTCGGCGACGTGCTCGGCGACAAGCAGATCAACTTCTACGCGGCGTCGATCTCGCAATACCGCACCCTGTCACTGTCGTACGTGAACCTGGCCAGGCGCTTCCAGTACGCGCTGCAAGGCTACTCGCAAACACAGTTCTTCTACGGACAGCTCGGCGGCGTGTTCTACGACCCGTCGTATACGCCGTTCATCAATCGCGATCTCGCGATCGCGACGCGCACGGTCCGCGGCGGCAGCGCGATCGGGATCTACCCGCTCGATCGGTACCGCCGCCTGGAGATGTCCGGCGGTATCGTCCAGTTGAACGAGGAATACAACGATCCGGGCTTGCAGCAGGCCGCGGCCGACTATCAGCAGCAGCAGTACGGCGCGGCGGTGTTCCGCAATGG
>JAYVYV010000224.1:0-10324 GCA_043783985.1 Acidobacteriota bacterium
AGTCGCTCCGCGTCGGCGCGTGCCTGATCCGTCATCGGCTTACTCCTTCCTGGCTGTGGGGGCCGAGGGCGTCGAGGGGGATGGCGGCTCGCGGAGTTCGTGGTCAACAAGACTCGCGATAATCTGGTCGTCGATCTCGTCCTCAGCACACCCACGCAATTTGAGGATGATCGCGGCGGCACGTTGCAGGCTTACTTCATAGTTCGCCCACGTCACGGCGTCCTGCGTCGGCTCGGCGGGGGCCGCAGGATAGACCGTTCCGCACGCTGCGATGCAGTGCCACGAACGCCCCATCTCGTCGTCAGGAATCATGGTCCCGTGACAGCGTTCACAGGTAGGGGCCGCGTCAATGGCGACACACTCTGCACACCGGCAGCGCCCGACATGGTTCCCGTTCGCGTCGATGGCTGGGGCGTCCGTCGTCCTCGCGGGCAGGGCGGCAGCGCGGACCAGCACGCAATCGGGTCGCTCGCGGCGATCTGCCGCAGGGCGTCCAGGCGTGCCGCCTCGCGCGAGACGGGTCCAGCCCGCGCACGACGTCGGCGAGCCACCATCCACGCGAGCCAGACCAGCCCCACGAACACGCCCAGCCCCACCAGGAGGGAGAGACCCACCGCCATCAGCGCCTCCCGTAGTTCAGGCGTCATGCCGGTGCTACCTCTTTGAAGTACGCCCGCGCCGCATCCCGCGCCAGGTTGAGCCGGACGACCGCATCGTGACTGCCGCCCTTGTCCGGATGCCGCTCGCGCAGGAGCGCCCGGTACCGCGCTTCGACGACGTCGAGGGTGATCGGTCGGTCGCCCGGTTGGAAGCCCATCTCCGCGCGCCAGTCGCCGCCTTGCGTGCCGCCGATCGGCGGCAAGGCCGTGTAGCCGGTGAAGGCCTGGTCGAGGGTGCCGATGCCGTAGCGTTCGATCCGGCGCAGCGCGTCGATGTGCTGCGCGATCGCGGCGATGTTGTCGGCGACGCGGGTCCACTTGTCGCAGGCGAGACAACGCGGTTTCCCGTGCAGCGTGAAATACACCGCCGCGCCGACGTCGGCCTGTTCAGCGAGATCGGAGCGCGGCGTGCCGTCGAGCCGGAGTTTCTGACTCGTGCTCAGTGTCGCGTCCTCGGCGCCGAGGCGCTCGAGTTCCACTTCGAGCCGGACCGCGGCATCGGACGCGGTGAGTGGCGCTTTCGTTTTTCGCCGCTTGGTTTCCGAGGGCCGGCCGTCGTAGTGATGTTCGGTGTACGTTTTCTCGATCGTTTTCCCGAAGTCGGCGCGCTGCCGCTCAGTGGGCGGCGTGCGTTTCCAGCCGGTCGGCCACGAGAGCGGATAGCGGCGTGCGGAGTCACTCACGCCGGGAACTCCCGAACGCGGAGATCCGCAGGCCACTCCGCCATGTCGCCGCCCTTGCGATCTGTCAGGTCAGGTCGCCACACGCGGCGGCCGTCAATGGTCGGCATCCAGCCAGCCGGCCAGACATCGCGCGCGCCCATGTCATCGCGTTGCGCGGCGGCATCTCGGGGGTCTGCGCCGATCTGCTTGACGAACACCGGCACGCCGGATGTTTTGCACTGCGCCACGATCGAGCGAGCCCATGACACTTCGAAGGGCCGCGCGCCTGGGCCACTCTCGCCGCCGACGATCACCCAATCGAGGCCAAAAACTGATTCGTCGCACTTATCGCTGTCACAGCATCGAAACATGCTTTCGTGTAACTCGATTAGCCTGAGCAGCGGCTCCGCGCTGATGAAGCGCACGGCGGCCGGCGTCTGCAACAACAACGGAATACGCTCGTTGGCGAAGTGCTGGTTCTCCACGCTGACGCCGAGCCAGACATTCAGCAACGGCCAGTTCTCCGGGTAGCGCGGAAACGATCGTCCGGCTGGCAGCGTGATCCAGGTCGGCTGATTCGTCAGATCCCAAAGCTCACCAAGCCTCGACGTCAGACCAAGCAGGTAGTCGCGCATCCGCTCGGCCCGCTTCGTCAGCACCTGGAACGTGTGCTGCGGCGCCAACGCCATCACCGCGAACACGCGGTCGAGGAACCCGTCAGGCACGTCCTCGTGGAACAGGTCCGACATCGAGTTCACGAAATACCTCGTCGCCTTTCTCCGGCGTAGCGGTTGATCGAGCCGGTCCGCGTGGCACATCACGTCGGTAAAGGCGCGCGGGCGCGTCAGACCGTTTGCTTGCCAGTCCTCGGCGACACTGACCGGGATCGTCGCTAGGCTCCGACCGTCCATCTGCACGTGCGGATACTGCGACGGCCAGAACCTGAGCGCCACCATCTCGGCGTAACAGTGCGCGCACCCGGGCGACACCTTCGAGCAGCCGGTCACTGGGTTCCAGGTGGCGTCAGTCCATTCAATGGCAGACATCGTGGTCATCCGGATTGCCTCTTCAGGCCTTGCCGCAACGCCTCCGCGAGTTGGCCCCACTGCGGCGCCGGTCGCGCGGGCGACGGACTCACGTCGATCGGCCCGAAGGTTTGTTGCTGCGGGGGACGTGGCCGATCGCTTGGAGCGCGCGGTAAATCTGTTCGCCCTGATAGTGAAACCCCAACGCCAGGTGCCGGCGCTTGATCGCGTCGAGTCGGCTGGGGAAGTCCTCGCCCGGATACGTCGGAGTCGTCTGCACGATCACCACGGTCTGCGCGAACGTCGGCGACTGGAGTTGCTGGTTGCGACGCATGAGCCTCCTCGCGGTTTTCGTCGTCGGTGTCGAAGAGACCGGCGCGCAGCGCTGGTGCACTTGGGATCGGCTCTACAGGGGTTAGATCTTCCGTACAGGGGATCGGGGTGCCATTTTTGGCACTCAGATCGGCTATTTGGGTGTCATTTTTGGCGCTCAGATCGGCTATTTGGGTGCCGTTTTTGACACTCAACTGTGTGCCATTTCTGGCACCTAACTGCGTGCCATTTTTGACACTCAAATTTGTGTCACCCTGTGGAAAACTCACGTTCACCCCTCCCACGTTTTTCGCGACGATCCAATGCGGCGCGAGCCGATCGATCGCGATGTCCCGCGCGGTCGCGTGCCGATGGTGCCGCGTCACGAGAATCCAGCCGTCGGCCTCGAGGCGTTGTAATGACCGGAGCACGGTGCGTCGCGGGCGTTCGGCGCGCGCGCAGAGTTTCTTGATCGAGACGCGCGCGCCTTTGCCGGTCTCGAAATTCGCGAACGCCGACAGCGCCCCGAGCACGATCTTGTCCGTGCCGTTGTGAAACCCGGTCGTCCAAGTGATGCGCTCCGGGACCGACGCGTAGCTGCGCTCCCCACTCATGGTCGGTTGTCTACTGTGCGCGCTCAGAGGCCATCGCCGAGGTCATCCGCATCGTCGTCGTCCTCGCCTTCGCCTTCGAGATCGTCGTCGTCCCAGTCCGCGTCGTCGTCATTGATCGGGTTGTCGTCGAGATCGTCCTCGTCCTCGTCGCGCGGCGTGTCCTCATCGTCGTTCTCCGCGCCGTCGTCCAGATCGCCCTGGTCGCATCTGAGCGGGTCCACGCGCACGCACTCCCGCGGGAGGAGCCAGCCGCAGGTCCCAGCGTCCGCCACGTGGAGCCCGCTCAGAATCCGTGGCCGCATCAGTGCCGTTCCTCGTCCAAAAATTCCGCCTGGCGTTTCTCGGTCAACTTCACGTACTGCGCGGGCGGTGGCCGTCGACGCCGATGCGGCCACCGACGAATGCCGTAGATCAGCAGCCCCCACCCGACGACGAGTCCGACCAGGACGATCTTCACGGCGTCTTCTTTCGATCGAGTTGCCGTCGCATCACACACTCCGGACACCCGCACGTCTCGGCATGCGCGCCACGCGCCACCGGGGGCGGGACGTACACCGGGCGATCCCCGTCCGCCGTGACGACGTCGGCGACCAGGCCGTACTTCAAGGGCACGTGTAGCTCCATCAGTCCCTCGGATTCCCTCTGAGGTCGGCCGCCTGCTGCACACGGATCGGCCCGACGAGGTGGTCCGCTGCCTTGACCCAGTCCCGGAGATCGATCGTGGTCTCCGGGTTCGTGAATAGGTCCAACGCTTCCCGGACGAGCTGCCGCGCGGTCTCATCGGGAATCGTCAGTAGGTGAAAGATCGCCGAGACGCCAAAGATCCGACTCAACCGATCGCGCGTCAGCGGCTGGTTGTCGAGCAGCTCCGCGCACACGGCTTCGAATTCCGTCTCGTTGATCACGCCGCGATCGTGAAGGACGGACAACAGGGAGTCGAGGGCGGTGATCGTCATGTGTTGCAGACCGCCTGCAGGGTGCGCTTCCACTGCTCAGTGTCGGGGGTCAGCGCGACGATGTACGCCGCGATGAGCAGCGCGTCCTGCTGCGAGAGTTGCCGCGGGATCGGGAGGAGGAACACCACGTCCCCATTGCCGCGCACGGCGATCCCGAACTTGTTCGCCACGTCAATCGGGTTCGCCATTACGAACGCACCCGCACCTGCACCGAGTCGTCCCCAGCCGGCGCCGGCCCACAGCGCACCGCGTACCCCTGCGCGCCGCACGCGGGACAGCCGGCCTTCACGACCCCGCGCATCGCCGTCACGGCGAGTCGGATCGGCATCGGCAGCGTCAGCGGCGTGGCCCATTCGTGGCCGCACGCGTGGCAATGGACGACCATCACCGTCATCGACGCACCTGGACCTGGACCGCGTCGCCGTCCGCCGTCTCCACGCGAAAGATCCGTTCCACCGACGACACGTCCCGGCCTTTCGCGGTCAGGGCGAAGCGCAACGCCTCGTCAGGGGCCGCGCGGGTGTCCAGGTCGACATACACCAACCCGTCACGCAGGAGGCGGCAGAGATCGTCGACGAGATCCTGGTCGGTCATGCGCTTACCTTCATCGCGCGGGCGACAGGTCGTCCGCTCGCCTTGAGCATCACCGGCTGGATCGCGGTGAGCGCCATGAGCCGCCGGTGCGCCGCCGGGTTCGGGTCGATGTAGCGCTGCGTCGTCGTGATGCTGCTGTGTCCGGCCAGCACCTGCACGTCCCTGAGGGAAACGTGGGGCGTCTCGGCCAGCCGGCGCGCCGCGGTCGTGACCCCCGTACGGCGTCCAGAATGCGATGTGGCGCCACGGAACCCAAGGGCGCGATACCAACCGCGAAAGAGCGCCTGGACGGCCTGGGACCGCACCACGGGGTCCACGGAGGCCTTCCGGAACCGCAGGACCAGGGCGTCGGGATCGACGGGCGTGGCGGCGGCGTGCAGGGCTTCCAACGCGGCGACGGTGCCCGGGGTGAGTGGGATGACCCGGCCGCCGGCGTGCCCCTTCGACGCGGTGTTTTCGAGCCGCAGGACGTCGACCACGCGCCCGCCGGCATCGGTCACCATGCGCCACCGGACGCCCGCGATCTCGGTCGCCCGCAGCCAGGCTTCAAAACTCAGCCGCGCGATTGCGACGTTGCGGACCGGTTGGTAGGGCGTGCGCGCGACGAAGGTCAGGAGGTGCGCCTGCTGGATCGCGTCGAGGAGCTTCGCCTGCCGGGTCAGCATCGGGTGCCCCGATCCGGCGAATCTGCGGAAATATGTGTTTCCGCAGATAACGAAAAATCAGGCCACGTTTGAAGGGCGGCGGCGGCCCGTTTTGTTACACTCAAACTGCGCATGGCTGGACGGCTCCACTCCGTCCGGATCCCGTGTCGCCCCGGAGGCCGCGGGCGCCCGCTCCGTTCGCGGCCTCTGCCCCACGTTCCTGAAACCTAATTCGTCGTCGCGACCGCGATCGTCGCGTTGCCGCCGCCCGCGCCGTCGTGGTGGCCGTGCGTCGAGACGGTGACGGCTTTCTCGGGGGAGAATTCCGCGAGCATCTGCACGGTCGCCGCCTTGATCGCTTGCGGCACCGATGACTCCGCCGCGATCTTCGCGTTCGCTTCCTCGCGGGTTCCGTCTGCCTTGACACTCCAACTCATGTCGACCTCCTTGTGCTGATCCACTTCGTCCCGACGCGTCGAATCTGTTTGTCCCGCTTCAAGGTCGCGAGCGCGTTCGATCGATCCGTCCAGCGCATCGGCGGCGCCGCCTGCCGTAAGTCCTTCAACGTGCATCCGCCCGCGTGCTGGGTGATCACGGCCAGCAGTTCGTCACGCCGGGCCGCGGCTCCCCCCCCCCCTGATTTTTCGCCTCCGTCGTCGACCGGCCACACGCGCGTCAGATTCTCGAGCACGAGATCGATCGCATCGAGCCGTGCCGTCAGGGGCGACCGTTCCGCGCGCAGGGCCGCGATCGTGTCCGTCACGGACTTCGGGATCGTCATGCGACCTTCTTGGTGAGCCAGGCCAGGAGCGCCCGATAGCAGCGCGGACAGAGATCCGCCTGCGTGGTGACGATCCCGTTCCCCTGCGGGTCGGCGTCTTTGAGGCCGCGCACGGCGGATGACTTCCGGTTCGTGAGATCCGCGCCGCAGCGGTCGCAAAAGGATTTCGTCATGCGACCCGCCGCAGCAGGTTGAACTTCCGGTGATGCCCAAACAACCGTTGGAGCCGGAGCTTTTCAGCGGCGCTCGGCGCGCGCAGCCAGCGTTGCAGCCGCTTCCGCCACGTCGCGTTCTGTTGCCGTCCCATCAGGCGACCAACCGAATCGTCACGACGGTCTGCACATCCACCCCGAGCCCGGCCCGTTCCGCCAAGGCCACCACGAGCGGTTTCCGAAAGGCTTCGATCGCAAACAACGTGTCCAGCTGCGGGTGCTCCGTGCCGTCGATCCAGCGCGCGAGTTGGCGTTCCCCGCGTTTGGCGTGCCCGGCGAATTCTTTCAGGCTCCAGTCACACAACTTCTGCGCCCGCGCGATCGCGTGGCCGGCGTCGTTGTTCTCCGCTTTCCGCAGATCAGCCTTCGCCATCCTCTCCGCTCTTGGGAGTAGATCGACGCGCGCGGGATCCGGGAGACTGGCCGCCATGACCCTACGGGTAGTCCGCGATGCGCAGGAGGACCGGCTGCCGTGCGAGGCGGATGACGGCCAGCGCCCGATCGAAGCCGGTCGGGAACGTTTCGACGTGTACGTAGCCGGTCGGGTAAGTGACAAAGATCGCAAAGACCGTCATGAGGCCACCTGGTGCGCGGCCATCACGTAGCGGTCGAACGTGGCGCGGTCGACGACGAGTTGCCGGCCACGGCGACCGCGCGGGAGATCCCGGTGACGGGTGACGAATTTGCGCGCGGCTTCCGGACTGAAGGACCGCCCGTCGCGGGTCATGAACTTCCCGTGCTCGGCGAGCTGGGCCATCGTCAGCCAGTCACGCGGCGGGACGACGCCGGCCATCAGGTGTGTGAGGCGGCGGGGACCAGACGGGATCGGGCTCATGACGCACGCCGTTTCGGTGCGCGCTTACTCGTGGCGTCGCGCGTCTCGAGGAACTTGCGAATTTTGAACAGCGTGCGGTCGATCGGCTCGGATCGGCCGTTCAGAATCCGATGCAACGCCGCGCTGTGGATGCCGATCCGTTCCCCGAGATCGGCATACGTCAGGTCTTCTTCGAGCCGCAGTTGATTGAGCGCGGCGACATCCGCCGCGCTCTCGCTCGTCGCCGTGTCCACGTGTTTACTCACGGGCGGAGTCTGGCTTGTCTTGTCGGTCAAGTCAAGCGTTACTTACAACGCTCGCACTAGCGGCAAGGTCAAGGCGAGCCGTATGTTCTTTACCGTGAGTGACTTTGGGGACTTTTTGGAGGACCTCGCGACGCAGTTTCCTACGAAGCAGGCGTTTGCCGAGGCGATTGGGATCACGCCCTCGCGGTTCAGCCGCGTGCTCGCCGGCACGTACACCTTGAACGTGCTGAATTGTCTTCGAGTGGCGAAAGCGGCAGGGCGATCGCCGTCCGCGGTGTTGCGCGCGGCAGGCAAAAGCGAGATCGCGGATCTGATCGAGTCGTCGTACGGACCGAGCGCGACGTCGGTGAGCCCGAAGGAACGCGAGATTGTGGAGATGTGGATTGCCCTGACACCACGCGCGCGTGAAGGCCTGCGCTTAACCATGAGCGAGTTGCCGCGAAGTCCTGCGAAACCTGAACAGGGGAAATCTCGTCGCCGCCATGGCGGCGTAGGCTGAGGCCGTGATCCTCCTCAGTGATCACTTTCCGTACTGGGTTCCGTGTACGTGCGACCTCGATCGACGGCGGTGTTACCCGCGACTCTGTCCTCTGCTCTCAGTTCACCCATCGGCTAGTTGAAAGTCTCAATATGACCTTCCCGACTCGCGCGCGCCTCGCCGCCGTCGCGGTCAGTGCCGCACTCGTGGGCGCCGCCGCCGCCACCGTGATCGCCCCACGGGTCCATGCCGCGCAACTCGCCTCGCCGGAGCGCGTCCGGTTCCGCCTCGCTGGGGATGAGCCGATCGCCACGCCCGACGGCCGGAGCTTGATCAATAACTGGAAGGTCGTCGTCCTGCGCGACACCAAGAGCGATCAGTGCTACACGCTGTTCTTGTCAGGTGCGTCGATGAGTGCTACCGGACCGGCGACGTGCCTGAACTGAGTCGAACCGTCGCCACATCACCCATCGGTCAGTCCGAAAGTTCTCCATGAAGCGTCAGACCTACAACATCCTCATCGGCGTTGTCGTCGTCGCGATCGTCGCGCTGCTCTGGTCGCACATCAGCACGTCGCTCCTCGTCCTGGCCGCGCTCGTGAGCTTTGTCGTGTGGGCCGTGCGTCGGCCACGTCAGGGTTCCGCCGCCCTCTACTGTTCGAACTGTGGAATTGTCGGCACGCCAAAGAAACGTGTGAAGGGATCCTTCTGGGTCGAGGTGCTTCTCTGGCTCTGCTTCGTAGTCCCAGGCATGATCTATTCGGTGTGGCGGCTGACCACGCAGGACGTCGTCTGTCCGAGTTGCGGTGCACCGAATATGATTCCGGTCGATTCTCCGAAGGCCCGCGCCGCCTTCGTCGCCACGCCTCCTGCAGCGCCGACACACGTAGCCTGATTCGTGGCCCGCACGCTCCCGACCGGCATCACCCGCACGGCCAGCGGGTACCGCGCCTTCGTGTGGGTGTCGTGGCCCGGCTATCCCAAGGGCCGCGTCCGATCGAAGCGCTTCACGCGCACGCCGACGTACGAACCGACCCTGAAAGAGATGAAGGCGTGGCGCGAGGATCGCCGCGTTGAGGCCCGCCGCAAGAAAGGCGACGATCCGATCCCGGTCGGCGAGGGGTTTCTCGCGGACGCCGAGATCTACCTCGAGGCGGTGCAGGCCATGGTCGGGATCAAGGATCGGCGGCGACACATCCGCGAATGGGCGGCGCTGTTCGGCGAGCGGCCGCGGGCCGAGGTCCAACCCCACGAGATCCGCGCGCAGCGCGACCAATGGCTCACCGTCGGGCCGAAGTGCGTGCTCGTGAAACCGAAGGGTGAAAAAGCGCGCTGGGAAGAACGCGCGATTCCCCTGTCGGCGTCCTCGATCAACCAGCGACTCCGCGCGCTTGAGAATCTGTACACCGTCCTCGACGGCCGCCACGCCTATAACCCAGTGCGCGAGGTCGACGAGGTCGAACAGCCCGACCCGCGGCCGATGGGGCAAACGTTCGCCCTCGCGTACGAAATCCTCGCGCACATGCCGGATGTGACCACGCCGAAGAAGAACGGCGCCGTCGAGAATGGCTCCCTGAGTCGCGTGCGCTACGAAGCGATGTTGGTGACCGGCTTCCCCGCCAAGCAACTCGGGATGCTGCTCCCTGAGCACGTGAACTGGGACGTCCCCTCCGTCCTCCCGCCCAAGCGGCTGAAGGGCCGCCGCTCGCGTCGAGCTCGAGCGAGACGCCACCTCAAACCGCGGCAACTCATGCCGGCGGCTGTCCCGGTCCTGCGCCGATTCTTCGCGATGCAGGCGAACCGGAAGTTCTCGTCCACCTCATTGGCGCGATCAGTCAAGCGCGCGATCCGCACCGCGAACAAGGCTCGCGCGCGGCTGAACCTCCCGCCGATTCCTGAGACGTTGCGGATTTATGATCTGACGCGCCACACCTTCGGCACGGAAGTGTTTCGGCTGACGAAGAATCTGACGCTCGTCAAGGACCTGATGGGCCACGCGACCGTCGAGCAGAGTGAACGCTACGCGATGGCCGCGATCCAGGAGCACCAGGTGGCCTCCGTCGCGGAGTTGTCGACCGTCGCCCGCGCCGCCCGTCGCGCCGCCGTCCCCCAGCCCGCCGCGCGACCTTACCGAGGTAAGGTTCCGCCCCAGAAACGGTCCCGCCGTGTCCGGACACGACGCGAGTGAGGCCCGGATCTACAGAGGAAAACTGGTGCGCCCGAGAGGATTCGAACCTCTGGCCTACAGCTTCGGAGGCCGGCGCACGCGCGCGAAAATGGCCCACAACCGGCCAGATAGTAAGGTTTG
>JAYVYV010000225.1:0-3862 GCA_043783985.1 Acidobacteriota bacterium
TCTGCTCCGCGCGCTCGGCGATCTCGGCGGTTGCCTTCCACGGCGTGTGCGACGCGGCAACGCATGCGATGAGCGCGAGCAGCACGGCTCTCATCGCGCGAAATCTGAGATGAAACAGCCGACGGCCTGCGTGGTCGCGCGTGGCGCAGGCTTCCCCGCCACGACGGCCGTCAGCGCGTCGAACAGATCGCGGCGCGTCGGCGACGGGCGCTCACGGCCGAGGTCGACGTAGCGATCGTCGATGCGCCCTCGGTAGACGACGCGCCCCCCGGCGAAGATCGCGGCCTCCGGCGTCACCGTCGCGCCGACGAACTTGACGAGCGCCAGCTTCGGATCGCGCACCGCCTCGGCGACGCCGGCGTACGAGTACGCCGCCATGTGTTCGCGGATTGCTTTGGCATCGTCGGACGGATTCGGATACACGAGCCGAAACACCACGTCTTTCGATCCGAACGATTCCGCGATGCGGCGGATCTCCGGGGCATAACGGTTCGAGATCGGACAATCGGTGCTGGTAAAGAGGAAGACGATGGCTTTGGTGCCGGCAGGGGCCTGGAGTGCGTCGACGGGGGCGCCCGACAACGCCTGCACGAGAACCGCAAGCAGCGGCAGGCTGATCATGATGATTCGACGATAGCAAAAAAAGGGGCTGAGGGGGTTAGCCCTCAGCCCTGAGCCCTACGCGATGAAGACGTGCGCTCCTACCACTTCAGCTGGAGGCCAAGACGGATCTGGCGGCCCTGGAGGACGCTCGACGGCACGAGGTACGACGCCGTCGTGGCGTTCACCGACCGGTAGGCAAGGTCCGTGTTCTTGTTGAGCGCGTTGAACACGTCGAACTGGCCCTGGACCCGCATCCAGCCCAGTTGGAACCACTTCGCCACGCTGAGATCGAGTTGGTTGAGCCGCGGCATGAATTCCGTCCCGGGTGCGAAGAGCGGCAACGTGAGCGACGATGCCGTCAAGGTCGGAATGACCAACGCGCCGGCCGGACACGGTGATGGACAGTTTGTCGGGTACCGCGTCGTCCGCGTCAGCAGCCACTCGGTCCCGACGGGGCTTCCGGTATCCCCGTACCCGGGCCCGCTGATCTTGTTGCCGGTCGTCGTGAAGCCGCCAATCGGCCGGCCCGGCAGGCTTTGGAGCGTCGCACTGACCGTGATGCGCTTCGGCAACGGATAGCTCCCCGACAGCTTGAGCTGCGGGCGGTACGGAATGCCGTTCTGTGCATCGTCGCAGAAGAGCAGGGCGTTCGGGTCGTCCGGCTCGTCGCACACCACGCGCAGCGTCCGCTCGGTCTCGAACCCGCCGAAGAGGATCGCGCCTCCCGGGAGCCGCGCGTTCACGTTCAGCTCGACGGCGTTGTAGGTCTGTGACCGTCCCGAGCCGGCGTTGGTATCGTAGTTGTCGATCTTGCCGAGCGCGGAGGGGTTCAGGTTATAGGCGGTGAAGGGCTGGCCGGTGACCGGATTGAAGACGCTGACCGGCGAGTAGTCGGCCTTGCTGATCAGCAGGTTGTCGGTGACCCTCAGATTGTGGAACGTCCGGCGATACCAGTTGGCGCTCACCGAGACGCCCTGCAGCAGCTCGTGCTGGACGCCGATCGTCGTCTCGACGTTGTAGACGCGCTTGAAGTTCGGATCCACGGTGTTGAGCGAACGCTTGCCGAAGTTGGTCGGCAGCTGAGCGAAGTTCATTTCACAGCCGGGCGTCAGATACACGCACCCGATCGCGCCCTGGGCGATATCGTCACCATTCAGGTCGGTCCAGCTCAGCGACGCGCCCGTGATGGCCAGCGGGTTGTAGGTGTTGGCGAAGAGCGTCGTGCGCGATTCGTTGTAACGGTTGAGGCCGAATTTGAGCGCCGTCTTGGCATTGCCGAACAGGTCGTAGACCGCACCAAAGCGCGGCGCCAGATCCTTCCAGACGGGCATGTGAATCGCGTCGAACTTGCGCTCGCCCACGAAGCGGCCGACACCCGACGCCTCCGCCGACACTTCCGAGTTGAGGTACTCCCACCGCAGCCCGGCGTTCACGGTCAGGCGCTTGAGCGCCCAGGTATCCTGCACGAAGAGGCCTACGTCCGCCACGAGGGCGTCCTTGTACCGCAACGGCGTGTTGTAGACGGTGACGGTGCTCGGAACGCCGCTGCGGTAAACCTGCTGGAGGTCTGCGTTGGTTTCACGCGTGTTCTCGTATGGTCCCCAGTTGTACTGCACCCCGGTCTTGACGCTGTGCGCGCCGGTCACATACGAGATCGCGCCCTGCATGTTGTACCGATCCGGGTAGCGGCCGCCTTGACCCGCTCCAAAGCCGTTGCGGAGCGTGACCAGGTCGGCGTCCCTCCGGCTGGCGCCCGCGAACCATTCGGCGGTGCCGGGCGCTTTGTTGACCCCGTCCTGATTCAGGATCACGTACTGTTCCTGATTCTCCGAAAACCCGGCGTCGAGCAGCAGCCGGTTGCTGATGGTGCTGGTGAACCTGACCACCCCGTCGTTGTAGGCCGGCGAGGTCCAGACCTGTGACGCGGTGCGCGGATCGTCGCCCGCGTTCATCCCATGGCCGCGGAACTTATCGATCTCGTCGTAGTACGCCGACAATTTGTTCCGCGGGCTCACCTGCCAGGTGACCCGGAACATCGCGCTTTTGATCTTCTGATCGTCGATGCCCTGCTCGCAGCTGATCGTCCCCGTCTGGCAAGTGGCCTGCGTGCCGCCCGGCGGAACGTAGAACACGGCTGCGATCGGCGCGTTGACCGACCACTTCCGCAGCGAGCCGTAGAACCACAATTTGTCGCGCTTGATGGGCCCGCCCTCGCCGAAGTTGAAGTCGTAGATGCGTTCGATCTTGTCCACGGCATTCAGTCCGCGAGCCTTGAGCTCGGGCGTGAGGTTATTTGACTGCCAGGCGCCGTCGCTCCAGGCGCCGAAGAACGACCCGCTGTACCGGTTGCCGCCGTCCTTCGGGACAATGCTGACGCGGATCCCTCCGGGCGACACGTCAGCGCCCGCCCCGGCGGTCTGATAACTCATCTCCTGAACCATGGCGTTGTTGATGTACTGCTGCACCGCGCCGTCGCCGTCGAGGCCGTTGATCATCAGCCCGTCCACCTGGACGATGTTGTTGGCCGAGGTCAGCCCGCGCGTGGACATGTAGGTCTGCTGCATCGCCCGCGTGCCCCCCACGTCCGGCACGTTGAGGTTGACGCCCGTCACCAGCTGCCCCATGGAGAAGATGCTCCGTCCCGTGGGCAAAGCATCCAGCGTTTCGCGGCTCATGACTTGAACCTTGGACGTACTCGACACGTCGACCACGGGTGACGCACCCGTCACCGTGACGTTCTCCTCGAGCGTGCCGACCCGCAGTTCGACGTTGATGGTCGAGGTGAAATTCGTCGGCAGGTCGAGGGCCTGGCGCACCAGCGTGTTGAATCCGGCGAGGGTGAACGTCACCCGGTACAGACCGGGACGCAAGTCGCTGATGGTGTACTGCCCCTGGCCGTTGGTCACCACGCTGCGACTCTTCTCGATCAGCACGGGGCTGGCCGCTTCGACGGTCACCCCCGGCAGGATCGCCCCGGACGTGTCTTTTACCGTTCCGGTGATGGCGCTTTGCGCGCGCACCGTTGCGGGAAGCGAAAGGCACGCGAGCGCGACGCCGAACAGCAACGCAACACGATTTCTCGTCATCCTATCCTCCTGAGACGAAGAACTACCGGACGGAGCGCCAGACCGATGTGCATGAATGCCCCCACCACGAATATTGATGGGGAGGCTACAGCGGCCAGCGCGGCGAGTCCAATGGAAAATACAATGGGTGACAACTTTCTGACGAACCTACACGCCGTCTCGCCCGAAACTGC
>JAYVYV010000226.1:0-10259 GCA_043783985.1 Acidobacteriota bacterium
GAAGGCGGCGGTTTGCTAAACCGTTGTACGACCTTAAAGTTGTACCCAGGGTTCGAATCCCTGCCTCACCGCCAATTCATTCGATCGAGCGCCTCCTGAAAGCCCGTCTCATGCAGCCGCGCCCCGCCGAATAACACAGCGAGTTCTCCAGCCAACTCCTGACGTCTACGCCCTCTGGTAGTACGTGTGGCGTCGGCCTACGATCAGGATTTCCTGAGGGGTGCCGACGTGTCAGAGGCGCGCGTGATCGTGATCGGCAGTTTGCTCGCTGGAAGCATGCTCGGCTTCGCAGCGCCAGGTGCCGCCCAGACCGCGCAGACCGGTCAGACCGCGCAGAGTTTGCCGCCCCAGCTGCCGGTGGTGAAGGAACTCGTCGAGGTCGTCGCGACCCGTCTGCCGGAAGCGCCCCACGACGTGCCGGCGTCGGTCGAAGTGATCGACGGCGACACGCTTCGCGCGATCGGCGCAACCAATATCCGCGACGCGCTCTCGCTGGCGGCCGGCGTGGAGGTCGGCCCCGGCGGCGATGCCGGCCCCGCCAGCGCGGTGCCGGAATTCTGGGGACTGCGGGAGTTCGACGCGTTCCTGCTCGTCGTCGACGACATTCCCTGGGGCGGCGCGTTCAACCCGGCGCTCGCCACACTGAACCTGCGTGATGTGGAGCGCATCGAGATTCTGCGCGGTCCGGCCCCGGTGACATACGGGGCCACCTCCTTTGTCGGCGTCATCCACATCGTCCACAAGGCGGCCGCGGTGGACCGGAGCTACGTCGCGGCGCACGGCGGCACGTTCGCCAGCGGCGGGGCCTCGATCGATCTGGCCCTCCCGTCATCCGGGGCGTGGAAGTCGCGCCTCAGCGCCGACGGCGACCGTCAGGGCTTCAACGACGACCGCACCTCGTTCACACGCGGGCACGCGAACTACCGCGGCGCAAAGATCGCAGCCGCCGCCAAAACGTGGGTCTCCGCCGATCTCAACTGGCTCACGCAGCGTCCGGCCAGCCCTCACGTGCGCGAAGGCGCCGCCCTGTCAGCCGTCACCCCGCTCGACGCGAACTACAACCCGGCTCACGCGTTTCTGGACGATACACGTCTGAGCTTCTCGTTCGGCACCGAACGAACGGTGATGAAGGACGCGCGCTGGACCACCATCGCGTCGTACTCGCATTCAGCGCAGAGCCTCTTCAGAGGCTTCCTGACCGATGTGTCGAACGCCCCGAAAAACGCGACGGGGTTCCGTGAGGACATCGACGTCAACGATGTCTACGCCAACACCTACGTGACGTGGCCGGTCCGATCCCACGTGCGGGTCGTTGCCGGCGGCGACGTCCTGCTCGGCAACGGCGAGGGCCGCGGCGCGACGTTCGACTACACCGTCCCTCTAAGCGGAGACGCGGCGGCGGCCGTCACCGAGCCCACCACGTTCGATCTCGACGCGGAAAGCCGGCGCCTGTTCGGCGGCGGCTACGCGCAGCTCGAATGGACGCCCACGCCGCGCGTCCACCTGTCGACCGGCGTCCGGCTGAACGCCACATGGGAGCGGCGCGGCGAGACCGGCGAGGCGGCGACCCACGTACGCCCGGCCGGCAGTGTCGGCGCGATATTCGGCCTGTGGGAACACGGCGTGAACCACCTGCGGCTGTTCGCGAACTACCGCGACACGTTCAAACCCGCGGCATTCGACTTCTCGCTCGCCGAAAATGAAGGCGTGCTCGAGCCGGAAACCGCGCGCAGCTACGAAGGCGGGCTCAAGATGCGCGCTGCCGGCGGCCGCTTCGACCTGGAAGCGTCCGGATTCCGGATGGACTTCCAGAACCTGGTCGCGTCGACCGTCGTGAAAGGGCTTCCCTCGCTGCAGAACACCGGATCGACGCGCTTTCAAGGGTTCGAGATTGCCGCGGAGGCGCGCGCGCCTCGCGGCGTCTCGGGGCGAGCGACCTACAGCTTTCACGACGGCCGGTTCGTCGACTTCGTCCAGGCGTTCGGCGGGATCAACACACAACTGGCGGGCAGGCGCTTCGAAATGTCCGCGCGCCACTTGTTCTCGGCCGGCGTGATCGTCGCCCCTGGCGCCGGGTTCGTTGGCGACCTCATCGTCAAGTACGCCGGCGATCGATACCTGAACAAACGAAACACCGCGTTGGCCGAGCCGTTCGCGACCGTGGACGTCGGCGCCGGCTATCGCCTCGAGCGCTGGGAATTGCGAATCGACGGCAGGAATCTGGGCGATCGGCGCGATCCGATCTCGGAAAGCGAGCTCGGCGACGCGCAGTACTACCGGCTGAACGCGCGCCGGGCCGACGTCACGGTCGGGTTCCGCTTCTGATCGGGCCAATCTGAAACGCCACGTGTTGGGCGTCCATCAGCACCCCGCTGCGTCCGCGCGTGACGCGGGGGCATCCGGTAAGATGGCCTCGGCTCATGCATCCGCGCGTTCGCTTCGCCCCGTCTCCAACCGGCTACCTGCACGTCGGCGGCGCGCGTACGGCGCTCTTCAACTGGCTGTTCGCCCGCCGGCTGGGCGGCGTCTTCGTGCTTCGGATCGAGGACACCGATCTCCAGCGCTCCTCGCAGGACATGGTCGAAGGCATTCTCGACGGCCTGCGCTGGCTCGGGCTCGAGTGGGACGAAGGCCCCGGCATCGGTGGCGAGTTCGGTCCCTACGTCCAGTCCGAGCGACTCGACCGGCACCGCGCGATGGCCCAGCGCCTGGTCGCGCAGGGGCACGCCTACTACTGCTACTGCACAGCCGGCGCGCTGAAAGCGAAGCGCGACGCCGCCGAAAAAGCAGGCTCCGCGTGGCGGTACGATCGCACCTGTTCGGCGCTGACGCCGGAGGACATCGCCGAGCGCGAGCGTGACAAGACGCCGCGCGTCGTCCGCTTCCGCGTCCCCGAGGGCCCGACGCGCTTCGACGATCTGGTGCACGGTCGGATCGAGTTCGACGGCGCGAACATCGAAGACTTCGTTCTCCTGCGCTCCGACGGCCAGCCCACATACCAGCTCTCCGTGGTCTCGGACGATGTGGAGATGAAGATCACGCACGTGGTGAGGGGCGACGATCACATCTCGAACACGCCCAAGCAGATCCTGCTCTATCGCGCGGCCGGTGCGGACGAGCCGAAGTTCGCGCACGTGCCGCTCATCCTCGGCCCGGACAAGAAAAGGTTGAGCAAGCGTCACGGCGCGACGTCGGTCACCGAGTACGCGGCGCAGGGCTACCTCCCGGAAGCGATGGTCAATTTCCTGTCGCTGCTCGGCTGGTCGCCGGGCACCGATCAGGAGCTGTTCACGCGCGACGCGCTGGTCGGCGCGTTTGCGCTCGAGGGGATCAGCGGCGGCAACGCCGTCTTCAACACCGGCAAGCTCGACTGGTTCAACCAGCAGCACATCATGCGTCTCGCGCCGGACGAGCTCGCGGTCCGCGTGAAGCCGTGGCTGGAAGCGGCCGCGCTCTGGCGCGACGACTACCTCGGCGATCGCCACGCGTGGTTCTTCGCCGTGCTCGAGCTGCTTCGGCCGCGCGCGAAGCGGCTCGGCGATTTCGCGGCCCAGGGCGCGCTGTTCTTCAGCGACGCGATGGAGTACGACGCCGCCGCCGTGGACAAGCACCTGCGCGCACCAGGCATGGACGCGCACCTGGCCGCGATCGACGCATCGCTCGGAGCCCTCGAGACATTCGATCCCGTCTCGACCGAAGCCGCGCTGCGCGCGATCGCCGACGCGCGGGGCGTGAAGGCCGGTGTGCTCATACATGCCGTACGTGTGGCGGTCACGGGAAACGTGGTAAGTCCCGGTCTCTTCGAGGTGCTCGCCCTGCTGGGGCGGGATCGTGTGCGCACGCGTCTCTCCTCGGCGCGGCGGCTCCTGCTGACCTCGCTTTCCTAATCACTCCCTTATTTTTCCACCCTCTCAACTCGCTGACCTGCCGCCGGTTGCACGCCGCGCGGACAAAATTTTCCATCGCGAGCGCGTCCTACGACTACGCAACGGAAAATATTTTCCTAAGTGCTTAACTACGTAGTAGTTACCCGTATTCCGTGGCACATCTGTTGCACCCCAGGTGTTCGGGCACGCTGAGGACCAGGAGGGTCAAGATGGCAAAAGAAGACCGTGGATTTGCGTCGATGGACCGGGGCAAGCAACGCCAAATCGCGAGCAAGGGCGGCAAGGCAGCACACCTGAAAGGCACGGCCCACGAGTGGACGAGCGAAGAGGCGCGCGAAGCGGGCCGCCGGGGCGGCATGGCGAGCCACCGCAGGAAGCAGGAACAGCAGTCGACCGACATCACCAGCGCGGAATCGACGCCCATCGATCCGAATCAGGAGCAGGTGATCGGTACCGACCGTCTGCCGTAGACGCGGCGACACAGTGACCACCCAGGGGTCAGCTGCGGCGTACTTGCCGGTGCCGTTTTGGAACGGCTATACTCGGTGGTTCACGCGCCGCGACTGGCACTGGGAGGTCGTCCAACGGTAGGACATCTGCCTCTGGAGCAGGTTATCGGGGTTCGAATCCCTGCCTCCCAGCCAATCTAAAGCCGAAAATTGCGCCATTTCCAAGCACCCGCCCGTCTCGTTACGCCGTCATGATCAAACTGTCGCAAAACTGTCCCAAAACCCTTTTCGTAACTCGCCTGTACTAGAACTAACCCCTTCTGCTCATTGGCCTCGCGGTTCAGTTCTGAAGTGCTTCGCGCTTCATCTGCAACTGCATCTGCGAATACTTCTTAAACACCTTCGCATCGCCCTGACGCAGAAGCTGGGTCACCCACTCATCGGCCACTCCGCCGGCGCTCAGGCGGTCGCGTAGGTCGAGCGCAGATCGTAGAGCCGGAAGTAGGACACGTGAGCCCGCCGGAGCGTCGCGGCCCAGGCCGTCTTGAACGTGCCTTGATGCCCGGTTGGATTCTCCGCGTTTGGAAACAGATACGGGAATCCAAACGGGTTCTATTCGTAACCCTTTCAGCGCTGCAGATTTACAGCTGCGGCCCGTGAGTCAGCCGGTTCGGGCGGGTGGCCACTTAACGATCGGACTCGCGCACGGTGTGGCGAGAAGTTGCCACTATCGCTGTTGAAATTCAGCGGCGGCTCATGACATGTGGCTCGTGAGGCTGATCAAGCTTTCGATCGCGTTGGTCGTCGCGACCGACTGCTGGAGGCGATCGGGCAGGCCGAGTGTGAGGATGGCGAGGGTGTCGTCGAGGCCTTCCCGGGACGCTTGCCCGCGGCACTCTGATACCGGTCGACTAGGCGCCAGATCGTGTTGGAGACGACGAGCGGGGGGCGACATCGACTTGCTTGAGTAAGCGTGCGCGGCGATCGCACGTACACAGGGCCGCTGACCTTCCGGGAGATGCTCCAGGATGTTTCGAAGCTTGTGCACCTGGCAGCATTGAATCAGGCCGGATCCAAACATCTGCGTCCTGCTTTGTGCAGTGCGTTCGAGCCATCGAGAATGACCAGGAACGTTCACTCATTTTCGCAGCCATCCCGAACACCAACCGCCCCAGGAACGCGACGCGCTTCCTCTGACCCGCTGCGCGTCAACGGCACCCCGATGCGGTGCGACAATCGCGCCTTGGCGGCCGAAAGGGCGACGACCCTCATCCACGAGAAACCGCCAAAAGCCATAGTGCATCGGTTGACCGCGGCGAGCCCCATGACATGGCGCGACCCGACTGCCCCCTTTCTCCTTGGCCCTCAGGCGCGGCGCCACTAAGATCAACGTCGCCTCATGCCGCTGTCCGCTGGCACTCGCCTCGGTCCCTACGAGATCCTCTCTGCCCTTGGCGCGGGCGGGATGGGCGAGGTCTACAACGCTCGTGATACGCGGCTCGATCGCATCGTCGCCATCAAGGTCCTTCCCGAGACACTCGCCTCCAACCCAGAGTTCCGCGAGCGATTCGACCGCGAGGCTCGCGCGATCTCCCAGCTCACCCATCCGCACATCTGCAGGCTGTATGACGTCGGCGAGCATGACAGCATGGCTTTCCTCGTCATGGAGCTACTCGACGGCGAGACGCTGGCCGATCGGCTCACGAAGGGGGCGTTGCCGCCCGCCCAGGCACTCACGATCGCGATTGAGATCGCGTCGGCGCTCGACGCGGCGCACCGCGCCGGCATCGTGCACCGCGATTTGAAGCCCGGCAACGTCATGCTCACGAAGGCGGGCGCAAAGCTCCTCGACTTCGGGTTGGCCAAGGCTGGCGGACCAGTGATCGCGGGGGCTGGCCTGTCGATGATGCCGACGACCCCACCCAATCTCACCGCGCAGGGCACGATCCTCGGGACGTTCCAGTACATGGCGCCGGAACAGCTCGAAGGGCACGAAGCTGACGCACGGACTGACATCTTCGCGTTCGGCGCGGTCGTCTACGAGATGCTCACCGGCACGAAGGCGTTCGCGGGCAAGAGCCAGGCGAGCTTGATTGCCGCGATTCTCGAGCGTGAGCCGCCGCCGCTTCGCGCGATGCGGCCGATGACGCCCCCACTCCTTGATCGCGTTATCGGCAAATGTCTGGCAAAAGACCCAGACGAGCGCTGGCAGAGTGTTCGCGACATCGCGATCCAGCTGCAATGGCTAGCGGACCCCAGCGCAGCGGCAGCCGCTGCAGTTCCGCGATCGCCCGAGCGGATCTGGAGAGGTGTCTCCGCCCTCCTGGGTGTAGCGTGCGTCGCCACCCTGATGTTTGCGCTGATGCACGTCGGCCGAGTCCAGCCCGAGACACCGTCAATCCGGTTCACGATGACTGCGCCGGACGACGTCAGTGGGGACTCGGGCGCGGTGCTTTCTCCGGACGGCCGTCGAATCGCGTTCAACGGGGTTTCGGCAGGTAAGCGCGTCTTGTGGGTTCGTTCGCTCGACACACTCACGGCGGGTCCCATCGGTGGCACTGATGGCGTCACGACGGGAAGCATCCCCTTCTGGTCTGCCGACAGTCGGGCCGTCGGATTCTTTGCCGAAGGCAAGCTGAAAACGGTCGAACCGGGTGGTGCTCCGCCGCAGACCCTCTGCGACGCGGGCGCCGCGCGCGGGGCCACATGGAACCGCAACGGAACCATCGTGTTTGCGCCGAACTCGAACGGCGCGCTATACCGGGTATCGGCGGCGGGCGGCGTGCCTGTTCCGGCGACAACCCTCGATCCGTCGCGTAACGAGCGATCGCATCGATGGCCGCAGTTCCTCCCGGATGGCAACCATTTTCTGTATCTGGCGCGCAGCGCGACAGCCGAGCACACAGGTATTTATGTGGGGCAGCTCGATTCCCCCCGAGTCGTGTGGGTCGCCCCTGGTGAAAGCAACGCGCAGTTTGCAGTCCCCAACCTTCTGGTGTTCTGGCGTGCAGGAACGCTGATGGCCCAGCATTTCGACGCGAGCGCACTCAGACTGACCGAGGCGCCGTTCGTGATCGCCCCGCAGGTGGCGTTCTTCGCGGTTAGTAGTCGCGCGTACTTCTCGGTGTCCCAGACAGGCATGTTGGCGTATAGACATGCGGGGAATGCCCAAACGCAGCTGACATGGGTGGGACGCGATGGGGCCGTCACCGGAACGTTCGGATCCCCGGCTCAGTATTCGGGCATGACCCTTTCGCCGGATCAGACCAAGGCCGCACTGACGCTGAATGACAGCGCAGGTGGCTCGAATATCTGGATCGCGGAGCTGGAGCGGGGCGTGACATCGCGCCTCACCTTCGGGCGAGGCCGCGAGTTATTTCCACTCTGGTCGCCTGACGGTACACGAATTGTTTTCACGTTGCAGCGACCGGACTTCACGGGGCAACTCTACAAAAAAGCGTCGAATGGCGCAGGGGCCGCTGAGCCGCTGCTGATTGGTGACGACGCCGTCAAGTTTCCGACCGAGTGGTCCCGCGATGGAAAGATCCTCCTCTATCATTCATTCGTTCCGAACACGCTGTCAGACATTTGGATGGCGCCCTCGGATGGGGGCACGCCGACACCGCTAGTTCAAACGCCATTCACCGAATCGAGCGCGCGACTGTCGCCCGACGGTCGCTGGGTGGCCTATGCCTCCGACGAGTCCGATCAATTTCAAGTGTACGTGCAGTCCTATCCGCCAGGGCGAGGCAAGTGGCGGATTTCGACCAGCGGCGGGCGTCTCCCAGAATGGAGCCGGGACGGCCGGGAACTGTATTTCGTCGACGCCGAGGGCAGGCTCGTCGCCGCGCCAGCACTCGGAGAAACGAGCCTTGACGCAGGCGTTCCGACGGTCCTGTTCGATCTGCAGGCGCCCCACTCCGAATATCCGGATCCGATGCCGTATGCGGCTATTGCCGGGGGACAGCGGTTTCTCGTCAACCGCTTGATCGATCGGGAGGCATTGACGTCGCTGGTGGTCGTCCTCAACTGGCAATCCGCGCTCGGAACGCGCGAAAGTCGATGAACATCGGTCGTGGTCCGGTTGTTCGTCCCTGGACGGCAGCGCTCAAGCCGTGACGCTCGCCGCGGACACTCGCTCCGAGACACGCGTTTCGATCGCACCGTTGCGATCAAGATCCTGCCTGAAGCTCTCGCAGCCGACCCGCCGTGCCGCGAGCGCTTCGACCGCGAAGCGCGCGCCCTCTCAAGGTTCACCCTCTTGTACACCTTACCCATGCCGCCCGCGCCGATCAGCGCGGTCACTTCGTAGACGCCGAGACGGGGGCGGGGGGAGAGCCACGTGCGGTGGATTATAAAGGTGTGGCGTCGCTTCTCATTCGCCCTCAGCGGAAGACAGGAACGCCAGTTCGGCGGTCGACATCCTTCGCAGCGCCTGCGTACCGCTCCGCGCGGTGTACCAGATCAACGTCTCGTCGATAACGCGTCGTGCGGATGCGGCGTCGATCCGACAATCTGCACCCGCCGCGAGGCCAGGTCGATGACGAACACCGTGTAGTAAGTGACCAAGCCCCGCCACGTCCATACTTTCGTCGTAAAGAAATCCGCGCCGGCGATCGCGCCCCAATGCGCGCGCAGGAACGTCTGCCACGACGTCGGGCGCTCCGGCACGGGCGGTAGACCGTGCGCTTTCAGGATGCGCGCGCTCGTCGAACGCCCGACGCGATGCCCCACGTTCTTCAGCGCGCCAAGGATCCGCGTGTAGCCCCACGTCGGATTGTCTTCCGCCATCCGCACGACCAGGCGCCGGATCTCCGCACGCACCCCCGGACGACCGCCCCGGCGCTTCACGTACGTCCACTTCCGCGCGATGAGCCGTCGGGAGAATCGTGTCGGGCGTGACGATGGTGGCGACGTCCTGAAGGCGACGACGGCCGAGTCGGTGTCTCTGCACGGCCAACCGACGGCGTTCCTCATCGGTCAGGCGGATCCGGCCGCCCGTGCCGGCGAAGAATACGGTTCTCTTCGATAAGGTAGGCGACGGTGTCCTTCTGGCGTCGGTCGAGCCAACCGACCAGCGTGGCGAGCAGGAGGCGGAGCGACATCGCGTCGGGCACGGCGCGAGAGTCTATACCACTGACCGGATTTCAGCGCCCCGAAGACCCTCGGCCGAGCAATGAGACACTACGGGGATGCGTGAACATCGTTGGCGACGGGGCCAGCGCCGCCTCAGGCGCTGTGTCCTGCGCGCTAAGGGGTGCGGCGCGGATGGTGAACGCGAGCGCTATTGCGCAACCACCGCGAATGAAGATCGTTAGATGGCGGGTCATTTGATGTCACGATGATAATCGCTCGGTCCACTGGAACTCCAATCCGGTGCCATGTTGTTGCAGGGTTATCCGGTTCGGCGTGCGCCACTCACGATCCGCCACCGTAGACCCTGACGATCCGGGCGCGTTGCGCACCGCCCGCGAGCGGCTCGATCACCACCGTGACGCGCGCCCCGCGTCGAAGCGAGCTACGCTCTTCTGGTGTGTCGTTGCGTAGCACTGTGGTGCGGTCGTCGAGGACGATCTCCACCACCTGACCGGTCTTGTGCCGGACGCGCAGGCGATCGCTGCTGGCGTCCACGACCGCGCCGCGCAGTTCCCATACCCCCCCGGGACTGCCACCGGCGCGATGCGCACAACCGGCCGCGGTGAGCATGGCGGCGGCGAGCACGAATGCGATCCAGGTGTGTGTCGTGTTCATGATGGGGCTGACTCCGGATGGGCGTGGCGTGCGTGGAACATGACGAACAGCGAAGGCAGCACGATGAGCGTCAGCGCCGCGGCGGAGAAGAGGCCGCCGATGATCACTACGGCCAGCGGCCGCTGCACCTCCGACCCGATGCTATGCGACAGCGCCATCGGCATCAGCCCGA
>JAYVYV010000227.1:0-3842 GCA_043783985.1 Acidobacteriota bacterium
CGCTGCACGCCATCGGCCCCGTCGAAGTGGCGCAGTTGATCAACTACCTCCGCGTTGCGGGCCGCAGCCGGGGACTGCTGCTGAATTTCGGCGCCACGAGTCTCCAACACAAGAGACTCGTCGTCGATCTCGGCGATGATCGCGCTGACCAATCCAGACACACGTGACGTCCGGCGCCGGCCGCGAAGCGGCCGGTTGCTGCCGAGGACGGACCAGCGTGAGCACGAGCCATCGAAAGCACGGGCTCGTGTTCGCGCCGGTCCGTCCTCAGCCCGCGCGGCTACGCCGCGCCGCCGGACGTCACGACCGTGAAGAATCTGTGTAATCCGTGTAATCCGCGGATAAAGGCGTGATCGATGTCAGCGCTCTTCGTCGGCCCCGACATCCACATCGCGCTCGGCCGAGGGAAACATCCCCGGTGCGCCGTCAGCCACCGGGCCGTCATCGCGCCACCGTCGGTGCATCCACAGCCACAGCTCCGGATGGCGCCGCACGTACATCTCGAGCACGTCGGTGCAGCGCTGCGTGAACTCACGCACGGCGTCCGGCGAATCGGCGCGCGGCGGCTCGACCTGGTGCTCGTAGATCAGACGGTAGCGTCCGCGACCGAGCGGGAGCGCGAAGACCGGCACGACCGGCGCGCCGGTGCGAAGCGCCAGCGCGGCGACCGCGGACGTCGTGGCGGCCGGCCGCTCGAAGAAATCGACGTAGATCGCATCGCGGCTCATGATGTGCTGATCGATCAGCACGGCGACACCGTGCCCCGCCTGCAGGGTGCGCATGACGCGGCGGATCGTGCCGCGCCGGTAGACGACGGTGTTCCCCGTGCGCTGGCGGATCTCCTCGAGCAGGCGGTTCAGGTGCGGGTTGTCGAGCGCGCGCGCCAGGATGCTCACCGGCTCGACCCGCACGGCGTGCACCATCGCCTGCAGCTCCCAGAACCCGAAGTGCCCCGTGATGAACAGCACGCCCTTGCCCTGCGCGTAGGCGAGGCGCGATCGCTCTTCGCCGTCGAACTCGACGCGCGCGAGCATCTCCCGCGGCGACAGCGTCGAGAACTGCAACAGCTCGAACAGCAGCCGCCCGAAGTGCCCGAAGGCGGCGCGCGCGATCGCGCGGCGCTCGGCCTCGGGCCGCGACGGAAACGCGGTCGCCAGGTTGCGCTGCGCAATGCGCCGGTGGGCACCGTCAATCGTGTAGAACGCGAGCCCGAGCATCGTGCCGGCGGCGCGTACGACGACGCCCGGCGTCACGCGCACGACCGCGATCAACGCGCGCACGATCAGATACTCGAGACGATGTCTCATCGGAGACCGCGGATCGCGGATTGCGGATCGCGGATTCGTTCCAACAGCCACGACCGGAACGCGTCAGCCGGCTCGACGCCGACGACGAGCGGAACCGACGCGATCGGCAGATCGCCCAGAGCGCACGCGCCGAAACGCACCGCGTCTTTTTCCGTCGTCAGCACGATCATCGATCCGGTCGCCTTCGCCCGGGCGGCAATCCAGCGGACGTCGCGCGCCGTGAACCGGTGATGATCGCGGAACTCGATGGCGCCGCAGATGTCCCACCCCACCGAGAGGATGTCGGCGGTGAAGCGATCCGGCCTGGCGATGCCCGTGACCACGAACACGCGCGAGTTCGACGGCACCACCACCGAGTCGCGCGCGCCGGCCACGCGCCGCGGCGCGCCGATCGTGCGGGTCACACGGAAGACCGGCGCAACGCCGAACGCCCGCCCGATGCGGTCGGCCGCGGTGTCGTAGCCGGCGGTGATCAGCGCCGCATCCGCGGCCCTGGCCGCCTCGAGCCCTTCGCGCAGCCGCCCGGCCGGCATCGGCCGATCCTGCAGATCCTCTTCGGCAACGAGCAGCAGATCGACGTCGCGCGCCAGCTCCAGATGCTGGAACCCGTCGTCGAGCACGTGAACGGTCGCGCCGAGGCGCCGCTCGGCGAGACGGCCCGAGAGAAAGCGATCGGCGCCGACCAGCACCGCGACGCCGGGCAGCGCGCGCGCCAGCATCAGCGGTTCGTCGCCCGCCTCGTCGAGGCCGGCTACCACCCGTGTGCCGTCCGAAACGACGGTGACGCCGTCGCGCGCGACCCGGCGGCCGTAGCCGCGCGTCAGCACCGCGGGGCGCTCGCCCTGCTCAACGAGCAGGCGCGCGATGTACTCGACGATCGGCGTCTTGCCGCTGCCGCCGACCGTGAGGTTCCCGACGCTGACGACGGGGCGCTCGAGCCGGTGCCGGCGGGACGGGTCGCGGGCATACCAGGCCCGCCGCCACGCCGCCGCCGCGCCGTACGCCTGGCTTAGCGTCCCGAACCCGAAGTTCGTCACCAAAGTCACGGGCGGGGCATCCCGCCTCGCTGCGTTGCTCCTTGCGCACATATGCCCGACATGCTCGCGCGTCGCGCCTTGCGATCCGGGCTCCGCGCCCAGGACTGTAGCCACGAACTTCGGAATCGGGACACTGGTGTCTGAATCAATGCACGAGGCGGAAGGGACGGACGACCGATCGGCCGTGGCCGTGGCCGTCGTCGCCGTGGGGCAGCAGCTCGCCAATCACCTCGAGGGTCTTGGTCTTGGCGCCGCGGTTGGCCTCCACGAGCGCCCGCGCCGCCGCCCCGAGGCGGGCGCGGCGGACGGGATCGGTCGCCAGCGCCAGCAGCGCCGTGTTGAGCTCGCGCTCGGTCTGCACCTGGATCGCAGCGTCGTTGCTGAGAAACGCGTCGGCGATCTCCTTGAAGTTCTGCATGTAAGGGCCGAACACGATCGGCTTGCCGAAGATCGCCGGCTCCAGGATGTTGTGGCCGCCGTGATCTTCGAGGCTCCCGCCGACGAACACCGCCGTGCTCAGCTGGTACAGCTGGGCAAGCTCGCCCAGCGAGTCGAGGACGACGACGTCCGCGCGCGGCTCCGCGTCGATCGGCAGCTCGGATCGCTTCGTCGTGACGAAACCGGCGTCGCGCGAGAGGCGCTCGACTTCGGCGAACCGCTCCGGGTGACGCGGCGCCAGGATCAGCAGCGCGCCAGGCATGGTCGATTTGATGCGGGCGAAGGCGCCGAGCACGGCGGCCTCCTCGCCCCTCAGCGTGCTGCCGGCGACGATGACCGTGCGGTTCGGCGACAGGCGGAAGAAACGCAGCACGCGATCGCGCGGCCTGCCGTGCGGCGTGGACGCCGGGAGCTCCAGCGAATCGAACTTCAGGCTCCCGGTCACCGTGACGTGCGCCGGGTCGGCGCCCAGATCCACCAGACGGCGGGCCGACTCCTCGCTCTGGACGCAGAACCGATCGACGTCGGAGAGCACCCGGCGGAAAAACGGCCGCACCATCCGGTAGCGGGGATAGGATCGCGACGAGATGCGGCCGTTGATCATCACCGTCTTGACGCCGCGCCGGCGGCACTCGCGCAGCAGGTTCGGCCAGATCTCGGTTTCCATCATGACGAAGAGCCGCGGACGCACCAGCTTCAGCGTGCGGCGGACGATGAAGGTCCAGTCGAAGGGGAAGTAGAAGACGGCGTCCACATCCGACAGGCTGCGGCGCGCCACCTGCTGCCCCGCGATCGTCGTCGTCGACAGGAAGAGTCGCAGGCGCGGGTAGCGCGCTTTCAGGTCGGCGGCCAGCGCGCGCGCGGTGAGCGCTTCACCCACCGACACCGCGTGAATCCAGATAGACTCCTCCGCGTCGATGTTGAACGTGATCGGGAGGAAGCCGAGCCGCTGACGGAGCGTGCCGATGTACTTCTTGTACCGGATGGCCTGGTACACGAAGTACGGCGACACGACGAGGTAGACGGCCAGCGTCAGCAGGCTGTAGGCGAGATACATCGC
>JAYVYV010000228.1:0-3838 GCA_043783985.1 Acidobacteriota bacterium
CCCCGGCGATGCGGCCGGCGGCGCGGCGGGAGCCGGCCCCGGCGCCGGTGCGGGTTCGGCCGCGAGCGAGCCCAAGGGCGAGGTGATCGACGCGGAAGTGGTGGACGAAGGAAAGAGCTGAACTCTGAAATCCGCAATCTCATGGATCTGTACCTGCTCCTGGGTTTGGAACGAGCCGCGACGGTGGCCGACGTCAAGCGCGCCTACAAGCGGCTCGCGCGGAAATACCATCCGGACATCAACCCCGGCGACCGGATGGCCGCGGCGCAGTTCCGTCAGATCGCGGAAGCGTACGAGACGCTGAGCGACGCCGAGCGCCGCAGCCGCTACGACAGCACCGGCTCGCTGTCCGAGGCGGGCGGCGGATCGACGTTCGGTTTCGACGGCTTCGACTTCACGATCAGCGCGCTCGGCGACGACGCGTCGACGTTCGGCGACCTGTTCGCCGACGTGCTCCACCAGCGGGAGGCGCGCCGCGCGCAGGGGACGCCGGAGCGGGGCGTCGATCTGCATCAGTCGGTGACGCTCGCGTTCGAAGAGGCGATTGGGGGGGGACAACGGACCGTCACCGTCACGCGGCAGGACTACTGCGCGACGTGCCGGGGCGTCGGG
This sequence comes from Acidobacteriota bacterium, assembly GCA_043783985.1. Classification (GTDB taxonomy): domain Bacteria; phylum Acidobacteriota; class Vicinamibacteria; order Vicinamibacterales; family CAVVIG01; genus CAVQFC01. The sequence goes on from JAYVYV010000228.1 coordinate 613, forward strand.
CAGCTCCACGTGACCCCGTCGCCCTGCACGCACTGCCACGGGACCGGGGCCGTGAAATCGGCGCGCGGGCACATGGTGTTCTCGAAGCCGTGCCTCCACTGCGGCGGCACGGGGCAGCAGCGGCAGACGCGCTGTCCGGCGTGCGGCGGCGAGCAGTCGCAGATGCGCGCCGAGTCGATGACGATCAACGTGCCGCCCGGTCTGGCCGACGGTGCCCGCATTCGTGTCCCCGGCAAGGGGCACGTCGGCCGCAACGGCGGCGAGACGGGCGATCTGTACATCGACGTCATCGTGCAGCCCCACCCGTTGTTCGAGCGCGACGGCGACGACCTGCACCTGAAGGTGCCGGTCGCGGTCCACGAGGCGGCGCTCGGCGCGAAGATCGACGTGCCGTCGCTCGACGGTCCGGCGCGCGTCCGCGTGCCGCCGGGCACCCAGTCGGGTCAGCGGTTCCGCGTCCGCGAGCGCGGCATCCCGTCGTCGCGCGACGGCCGCCGGGGCGACCTCGTCGTCGAGGTGCAGCTCGTCCTGCCGAAGTTGCTCGACGAACGGTCGAAGGAGCTGCTCAGGGAGTTCGGGCGGATCAATGCCGCGGACGTACGAGAGGCGCTGAACCAGCACAAAGGACAGCAAGGACGATAAGGACACGATGTGCCTCACCTTTGTGTCCTTCGTATCCTCTGTGTTGACTAGGCGTTGACACCCATGAAGAAGCCCGGCAAGGCCTGCTACATGATCAGCGCCGTCGCGCAGAAGTACAACATTCACGCGCAGACGCTGCGGCTCTACGAGCGGGAAGGGCTGCTCAAGCCGTCGAGGACCGACGGCAATACTCGGCTGTATTCGGAAGAAGACCTCGAACAGCTCGAAATCATTCTGTCACTCACCCGAGAAATGGGCGTCAACCTCGCCGGCGTCGAGATCATCCTCAACATGCGTCGGAAAATCGAGGCGATGCAGCACGAGGTGAACGAGTTCATGGCCTACGTCAAGAAAGAAATGGCGCGCGGCGTGGACGACTGGGAGCAGCGGCTGTCCACCGCGCTCGTGAAATCTTCTCCGACCGACCTCGTCAAGAGCCAGAAGTAGCGCAGACCTTCAGGTCTGCCGTCGCATCGCTCGCGCGACCTGATAGAATCCACCGATGCGCTGCGAGCGGTGTGACGATACGGGATGGAAGCCCGTCGACGAGAACGGGATCCGGCGCGTCGCCCGTTGCGAGTGCTGGCGCGAGCAGGCGGGACAGCATCGGCTCGCCGACGCGAACATCCCGAAGCGCTACCTGCACTGCACGCTGGAGAATTTCACCGCATACACGCCGTCGCTCGAGAAGGCGCTCGATCATGCGCGCCGGGTCCCTGCACGGTTTCCCGCGGCGAACAATCTTCGCGAGCAGGGTCGTGGCCTGCTGCTCGAAGGACAGCCGGGCGTCGGCAAGACGCATCTCGCCGTCGCGGTGCTCAAGCAGGTGATGGAGACGTCCGGCGCTCGCGGGCTCTTCTACGACACGCGCGACCTGCTGCGGATCATCCGCAGCACCTACGATCCGTCGATCCGGACCACCGAGCTCCAGATTCTCCGGCCCGTGATGAACGCCGACCTTCTCGTGCTCGACGACCTGGGCGCAGAGAAGACCTCCGAGTGGGTCGAGGAGACGATGAATCTCATCGTCAACACACGCTACAACGAGCGGCGGCTCACGATCTTCACGTCGAATTACCAGGATATTCCCGAGGACACGGATCCGAACTCGCTCGTCTTCCGAATCGGGTTCCGGATGCGATCGCGGCTGCACGAGATGTGCGACTTCATCGAGATGGACGGCGGCGACTATCGGGAGTTGCCGGTCAACGGCGGCGTGGACGACCTGATTGCGCTCTGGAAGATGCGGAAGAAGTCGCTGCCGACCCCGCGCGCCGGCCGCCAGGCGCGCGCACAGCTGCGCGAGCCCGCCGCCCGCGACGGACGCGCCGACCTCAAATGGCCGGGCGGACGGGCGGGATCCTGAATTGGGTAATCGGATAATTGGGTAATCTGGTAATCGATTACGAGATTACCCAATTCCCCGATCACCAGATGCTTGGCCTCTACGTCCACGTCCCGTTCTGCTCGGCCATCTGCAACTACTGCAACTTCAACCGCGGGCTGTTCGACGCGGACCTCAAGACGCGCTACGTCGACGCGCTCGTTTCTGAAATCTGCCGTCAGAAATCTGAAATTCCGGCGGACACCATTTTTTTCGGCGGCGGCACGCCGTCCCTCCTCGAGCCGGACGACATCGCCCGGATCATCGACGCCTGTGCGTCGGCCTTCGTCCTGGCGGCCGATCGCGAGGTCACGATGGAGGCGAACCCCGAATCGGTGACCCGGTCGCGGCTGGCCGCGTACCGGCGCGCCGGCGTCAACCGGCTCAGCTTCGGCGTGCAGTCGTTTCGCGACGACGAGCTGCGCCGCCTCTCACGTCTCCACAGCGCCGATCGCGCGCGCGCCGCGTTCGGCGAGGCGCGCAGCGCGGGCTTCGACAACGTCAGCCTCGACCTGATGATGTGGCTGCCGGGGCAGCGCGTCAGCGAGTGGCTCGAATCGATCGAGGCGTCGATCGCGCTCGACCCCGAGCATCTCTCGCTCTACATGCTCGAGGTCTACCCCAACGCGCCGCTCAAGGACGACATGGCTCGCGCCCGCTGGTCCCAGGCGCCAGACGATGACGTCGCGGCGATGTACCTGGACGCGATGGAGCGGCTGGAGGCGGCGGGCTTCGGGCAGTATGAAATCTCGAACGTCGCCAAGCCCGGCCGGCGCTCGCGGCACAACCTCAAGTATTGGACCGACGGCGAGTGGCTCGGCTTCGGCTGCGGCGCGCACTCCACCCGGGAGGGCGTCCGCTGGAAGAACATCTCGTCCACCCAGGAGTACATCGCTCAGGTCGGCTGTGGCGCGTCGCTGGCGGTCGACGTGCGCCGCCTGACGCCGGACGAACAGCTCGGCGATGCGCTCTTCACCGGACTGCGCCTGGTTGACGGAATCGATGTAAATGCCATACAAATCCGCTACGGGGTTGACGTCTGGCGCCGCTTCGGCGCCGATCTCGAGCCGTTTCTCGAAGGCGGCTGCCTGCGGCGCGACGGACGTCGCCTCAGCTTGACCCGCCAGGGAATGCTCCTTGCTCACGAAGTAATGTCGGTGTTCGTGTAGCGACAAGTACGCTAAAGTAACGCCCTTTCGC
>JAYVYV010000229.1:0-3837 GCA_043783985.1 Acidobacteriota bacterium
TGGCCACGGCGTTCGGCGCGGCGCAGTCGCTCGCGATGGATTTCTCGGTCGAGGATCGCGCGCCGGAGGCGCTGCTCAACGAGATCATCTGGCGGTCGGTCCGGGGCGCGACGTCACCGGCCCCGCCGCCGCGCCGATCGCGCTTCGTCACGCCGGCCAACCGCGCCGCGATCGACGACGACGATCGATAACACGAATACGAAGCCCGGTGGTTGGGTGATTGGGTAATTGGGTAAGGGTAATCTGGTAATCTGGTCATCGATTACCAAATTTCCCGATTTCCCGATTACCAGATTCGCGTGGTGTGCGGCGCTCGTCGCGGTCGCATGGGCGACGGCGTGCCGCCCGGTTCCGCGAACGCCGTATCCCCTCGCGTTCTCCCTCGACGCCACCCCGCCGCGGCTGCTCGAGACATCGCAGGAAATAGCGGTGCCGGTCACGCTCGCCAACGGCGGCCAACGCGTCTGGGATCCCGCGCGCATCCACTTGTCGTATCACTGGCTCTGGCTGGTGCCGCGCGAGCTGGCGCACCCGTCGCGGACGGTGCCGTATCACGACGGGATCCGGACGGATCTGGACGACGCGCCGGTGGCGCCGGGCGCGCGTGTCGCGCTGCGCGGCCGCATTCTGGCGCCCGCGCTCCCCGGACTCTACTGGCTCCAGTGGGACATGGTGGAGGAGGGGGTCACCTGGTTTGCCCAGGTGGCACCGCGCCAGCCGCGATCGCTCGTGGTCGTCGTCCCGCCTCCGGCGTGGATCTTCGCGCCGCTGCCGCTCATCCTCGCGTTGACTGGCCTGTTCTCGCTGCGCCGGCGGAGCACCGGACCACAGGCGCGCGCCACGTCCGCTTCGCCAGTGGCGCGGGGCTTCAGCCCCGCGATGCCGGACGGCTTCAGCCCCGGGACGCCGAACCGTTTCGGCCCGGCGTTCGCCGACGTGCTGTGGTGCGCGGCGACGCTGGCGACAAAGCCGCTGATCCTCACGCACACCGCGTTGCTCGAACCGACTGCCGTCGCCTACTGGCTGATCGCGGCCGTCGCGATCGTGGTGCCGATGCTCGGACTGCTCCTCCTTCCGCGCCGCGTGCGCCCCTGGGCGCTGCTGGCGATCGGCCTGTTCTGCTCGCTGCTCATCCTCGCCGACGTCGTCTACTACCGGTTCTTCGGCGACGTGCTGTCGGCGCCCGCGATGCTCGCCGCGCGGCAGACCGGGCACGTGTGGGGCTCGGTCGGCACCCTCTTCACGCCGGGCCTGCTGTGGCTCGTGATCGACTGGCCGTTTGCCGTATGGCTCGTCGTGCGGATGTCGGGGCGGACCGCACCCGCGCGGTCCTCTCGCGCGCGCGCGCGGATGCAGGCGGCGGTCGCGCTGACGTCGCTTGTGGCAAGCGGCGCGGTCCTCTCGGTTCCGGGCGTGCTCGCGTCCACCCCGCTCGACCAGATGTTCGGCGCGCGGTCGGTCGTCGAACAGCTCGGTCCGTTCGGCTTCCACGCGTACGACACGTGGAATTACGTGCGCGGCACCTGGCTGCGACCGGCGGTCACGCCGGCGCAGGTGGAGGACGCGGTCGGCTGGCTGCGGGAGCGCGCGCCGCTGCGCGCCGGCGGGCCGTCCTTTGGCGCCGCTCGCGCATGGAACCTGATCGTCGTGCAGGTGGAGTCGCTGCAGGACTTCGCCGTCGATTTCACCGTGGCCGGCCAGGAGGTGATGCCGCACCTGCGAGGGTGGACCGGCGACAGCCTGCGCTTCACCAACGTCACGGATCAAACCAGTGAAGGACGCACGTCGGACGCCGAATTCACGACGATGACGTCGCTGCTGCCGCTCGATCATGGCGCGGTGGCCTTCCGCTTTCCCGACAACCATTACGCGGCGCTGCCGCGGGTCCTGGCCGAGCACGGCTACGCCACGCTCTCCGCCGTCGCGTTCGAGCCCGGATTCTGGAACCGGCAGGCCATGCATCCGGCGTACGGATTCCAGCGAAGCCTGTTCGAACCGGATTTTCAGATGACCGAGCAGATCGGCTGGGGCCTGAACGACCGCGACTTCCTCCAGCAGATGGTCCCGCGGCTCGAGCAGTTGCCGCGGCCGTTCGGCGCGTGGCTCATCACGCTGTCGCTGCATCATCCCTTCGAGGCGTTTCCCGATCGGCACAAGACCCTGACGCTCGGCGCGCTGGAAGGCACCTCGTTCGGCAACTACCTGCACACGATGCGCTTCTTCGATCAGGCGCTCGAGGATTTCAAGGCCGCGCTCGCGCGCGACGGCCTGCTCGACGAGAGCCTGATCGTCGTGTTCGGCGATCACGACGCCGGCTTCGCGCGGGACGCGTCGCTCGCGCGGACGATCGGCATCGGCGCCGGCGCCGCCGCGTGGGCGCTCAACGATCGCATCCCGTTGTTCATCAAGGCAGGGAGGGCAGGTGGGGCGGACGGGGCGAGTGAGGCGGGTGGGTCGGGTTGGAATTTGATCGGTACGCGCGCGCGGCCGGCGGGGCAGATCGATCTCGCGCCGACGGTGCTGGCGCTCCTCGGCATCGATCCGGCGCCGTTGCCCTATCTGGGACGCAATCTGCTCGGCGCCGACATCGATCGGCCGGTGCCCCGGCCCTACGGCGACTGGCTCGACGCGCGCCACGTGTTCCTCGCGGGCGCTGGGGACGCCGGCTGCTACGATCTCGGCCGCCGTGTCGTCACCGCGCCGTCCGCGTGCGCCGCCGACGACGCGATCGCGCGGCACGCCCGCGATGTGTCGCGTCTCATCGTGATCGACGATCTGCAGCAGCAGTTGCGGGCGCGCCTCGCGGCGAACCCGCAACCGTGAGTACAATACGTCGCGATCCCATGCGTGTCGTCGTTGCCGGTGTCGCCATCGTTCTCGTGTCGTGCGCCCGGCCGGCTCTCGCTCAGGATCCTCCGCCGCCGATCCCGCGGGTGGTGGTCGATCTGCACGGCTCCATTCCGCGGTTCCCTACCGACGATCCGCTCTTGGCGGCCAGCCGCAACATGACGCTGGCGGAGCTGCCGGGATCCGGTGTCGGTGCGCAGATCGGCCTGCACGTGTATCCGCTGCGCACGCGTCTCGTGGTCGTCGGTCTCGGCGGCGAGCTGGCGATCGGGCGGGCGCGCCAGACGCCCGCGCTCGGCGTGCCGGTCGCCGGCGCCACCCCGCTCCGCGCCTCGGAGGAGAGGATCACGTCGCTGTCGCCGCAACTGTCGCTGAATTTCGGGAACGGCTCGGGCTGGAGTTACCTGAGCGCAGGCCTCGGGCAGACGACGTGGTCGCTCGCGACCGAGGATCTGGTCGACTATCCGCCGAACAGCGACAGGTTGAAAACGGTGAACTACGGCGGCGGCGCGCGGTGGTTCATCAAGCCGCACCTCGCCTTCAGCTTCGACGTCCGCTTCTACGCGCTCAACCCCGGCTTCGCCTACATCTTTCCCGCCACGCCCCGCACGACGCTGCTCATCATCGGCGCCGGCATCTCAGTCAAATAAGCTTTCAGATCAGCTGTGAGCTACTCGCCGCGCAGCGCGATCATCGGGTCGACGCGCGCGGCCCGCCGCGCGGGGATGTAGCTCGCGAGTAGGGCGACCGACGACAGCGCGATCGCGACACCCGCGAACGTCAGCGGATCGGTCGCGCTGACCTCGAACAGCAAACCGCGGATCAGCCGCGCGCCGGCGAACGCCACCGCCGATCCGGCGGCGACGCCGGCCAGCGCCAGCCGTCCGCCCTCCCCCATTACCATCCGCACGACGTCGGACGGCGCCGCCCCGATCGCCATCCGGACGCCGATCTCGTGCGTGCGCTGCGTCACGGAGTAGGCGACCACGC
>JAYVYV010000230.1:0-3825 GCA_043783985.1 Acidobacteriota bacterium
TGAGGCTGTTGCCGCCGACGAAGAGCGACAGCAGGATCAGCTCGATGACGTCGGCCTGACCGACAATCCGCTTCTGCAGCTCGGCGATGATCTGCTGCCGGCCGACTTTCATCTTGTCCGCCAGCGCGACGTCGTCGGCTGACTCGAAATCTACGGTGTCGATGCTCACCACGTTGTCCCTTCTGTGCCCACGGGAACGGAGGTCACGGTATCCTCCCTGCCCTCTGCGCTCTCTAGTGTGTCATACCGTAAATGATGTAGTTGACGCCGAGCTTATACGCTTCGTTCGATTCGTCGATCGGTTTGAGGCCCGTGTCCGACCATTCCCAGAACTCCGAGATGTCGGTGTTGTAGTTGATCATGACCAGGATCCGCTTGGCCGGGTCGTTGTCCTCGTAAATCGCCCGGAAGATCGCGGGCGGCGGATCGTAGTACTGCGGCACGGCGAGCGTCGTGATTTCGAAGAACGCATGGAAGATGGGGTTCGCCAGATCCATATCGTAGACCCGCGCCTCCGGCAGCGCGCGCATGATCTGCGACTCGAAGTTCCCCCAGTGCTGATACCGGAAGTCGTCGACGATCACGAAGCCGCCCTTCCTCAGGTACGTGCGCAGGCCGGCCGCCTCCTGGTCCGACAGCGTCCAGCCGCCGGGCTCGCAGAGATACGCGACCGGGTACTTGAACAGCTGTGGATCGTCGAACGGCAGGACGTTCGTTTCGGCCGTGTGCGGGTCGAGCAGGCTCAGCTCGTTCACGATCTTCATGAAATGCTGCTCGCCGGCCGGGTAGTCGTGCGACCACGGCAGCCGCTGCGAGGCAAAGCCGTAGTCGGGGCCGTAGCGGACCCGCACGAACGTGAAGCGTCCGTCGTACGGCGCGTTGGGCACGATCGGGATCTGCGCGAAGCGGCCGCCGCCGCCGAAGCCGCCGCGGCGCTGCGCGAGCGCGGTCGCGACGCTGGCGAGGACGAGGATGCCGATAATCGGTGCCACCCTCGCGGTCCGCGTCACGGTTTGTCCTTCTTCGTCTGCAGATCGCGGATCGCCCGGGTCTTCAGCGCGAGCTCGGTCAGCAGGTGTTCGAGCTGCGCGTCGTACTGCGCCTCGTCCATCGTGCCCTTCTTCAGCCTCAACGCGGCAAGCTGCTGATCGATCGCGTCTTTCTGGCCGGCGAGCTGCCGCATGGCCGGGTCGGAGAGGTCGACCGCCAGCGCACCGTCGGCGCGGCCGGTGCCGAGAAAGAGCGCCGCCGCCAGCCCGCCGCCGCCGCCGTCGTCCATTACGGCGTGCTCGGTGAGGAGCAGCCCCTTCTGCTGAAACGCCTGCACGACCTTCGCCTTCGCGTACTCGAACGCCTCGGCGACCGACACGTGGCCGTTGCGATCGCGATCGGCCGCTGGGTCGCTGAACGCCGCGACGAAGTATTCAGGGAACTGCGTTTCGTTGCGCTCGCCGCCGGTCTTCGTCGCGGTGATCACCACGCGTCCGGGCGCGGCGATGGCCGGCAGGAACGCGCCGCTGGAGCTGGTGGTGTTGACGAAGGCCACGCGCTGCGCGGGCAGCCTGCCGAGCAGCGTTCTCCACTCCTCCACGGTGAGATCCGGGCCCGGGAGGTTGAACGCCGCCTGGGTCCCGTTGAAGCTGCCGTGGCCGAGCAGCAGCACGACCACGGCGTCGGCCGGCTTCACGCGCGCCGCGAGATCCGCGAACGCCTTTTCGACGCCGGCGCGGGTGGACTGCCTGTCCGCGAGGTACGTGATGCCGGCGTCCGGCACGGCGTCCTTCTTCTTCGCCGCCTCGATGAAGCTCGTCGCCCACTTCGTGAACTGCGCCGCGTGCTCCTCGTCGCCAGGCACGCCGGTGATCACGAGCAGATGCGTCTGCTGCGCGAACACGGACGAAACGGGGATCACACCGACAAAAAACGAGAGAAGAAGAAACCGCAGAGCTCGCAAAGACCGCAGAGAGATTCTGTTCTCTGCGCTCTCCGCGGTCTCCGCGGTTGCTTCCGAACGTGATCGTGATCTCACGCGAGGCCTCGCGTCCGGCGGTAGCCCCACTCGGCGGCGATGAGCCCCAGAAGCGTGAGGAACAGCGCCGGCATGTCCCACAACTCGCGCTCCTCGACCACGGTGACCCCGCGGCCGCTGTAGCTGATCGCTTCCGGCAGCGACGCCGCGGTGGCGGGCGTGAAGAAGCGGCCGCCGGTTTCCTCGGCGATCCGCTTGAGCAGCGGCGGCCGCATCCCCGCGTCGAAGTACTCGGCGTCGCCCGCCGAGACGCGCACGTGCATGTCGGCCGTGCCGAGCACCTTCTGGTCGCGCGCGGCGGACACCGTGACGTCGTAGATCCCCGATTCCTCCGGCGTGAACGTCGCGCGGTACTCGCCGTCCTTGGTCACCGTCCACTCGACCGGCACCTCCGCCGTCTTGCCCGACGGCGATCTCACGCGCGCGACGACGCGGCTGTCGTTGACCTCCGCGTAGGCCGAGTCGAGCACTTCGGCCGACAGCCTGATCGTCTCCCCCGGATCCACGCGATCCGCGGTCGTCGAGACGTTGACCTGCTGCGGCACACCGTCGACGAGCCAGCGGATCAGCCGGCGCCAGAACATCGCGTGCGTGGTGTCGGTCACGGCGACCTTCGCGTCCATCCTCCAGAGCCAGGAATCCTGAATCGGGAGGGCGATGGCCTTGCCGCGGCCGTAGCGCTGGTAGGCGAGCACGATCTGATCCTGCCTGCGGTTGTCGACGCCGGTCAGCAGCACCGTCGCGCCCGGCTTGGCGAGCCGGATCGCGTTGACGGTCGTCACCGGCGGCATGTCGTTCCATTTCGTGCTCGACGCTTTCTCGTCGCCGGCGATCTGGGTCACCGGAAACGTCGCGCCCGCGCGCGTCGGTTTCGCCTGCACTTCGGAGAAGTACTTCGCGTTCGTGTTCTCGATCACGACCGGCAGCACCTCGCCCACCGGCGTGCCGCCCCAGCCGCCTTCGGCGAACGACCGGCGGCCACCCAGCATCAGCAGCCCGCCCCCGCGCTTGTTGACGAAGTCGGCGATCATGCGGAGCTGCTCGGGCGTGAACGAGGCCGCTTCCACGCTGCCGAGAATCAGCCCCCGATACTGAAAGAGCTCTTCGCGCGTCTTGGGAAAACCGCCGATCAGCTCGTCGGCGCTGGTGAGCGACTGACGGTAGTACTTGTTTTCCGCCGTGCGGTTGAGCGACACGACCTGCAGATTCTTGTCCCCCTCGACGCCGAGGCGCAGGAATTTGTACTCGAACCGCGGCTCGCCCTCGTAGTAGAGGACTTTCTCCGCACGATCGGTGATCTGGATCAGCGCGGCCCGCGCGTTGTTCTGCGTGACCTGCTCGCCGGCCTGGGTCGGCACCTTGAACGTGAACGTGCGCGCGCCCGCTTCGTTCGCGGTGAAGCGCACCTTGACGGTCGCCGATTCGCCGTCTGGCGGCAGCGTGACCTCTTGCGTGCTCACGATGCGGCCGTCGTCTTCCACGCTGAGCGGCACCGTGCGGCCGGCGTAACCGGTCTGCGACAGCACGACGTCGACCACCAGCGCGGTGCCCTTGAGGACGGTGCGGGGCGTCTCGACGCGGGTGACCTGCACGTCGTGCGCGAAATGTTCCTGGCCGACGCCGACGGTGAACACCGGAATCGAGCGCGCCTTCAAGCTGGCGAGCGTCTCGTCGATGGCCTCGGTCGACGTGTCCGCACCGTCGCTCACCATCACCAGGCCGGCGAGCGGCAGGCCGGACAGCTCATTGCGCGCGCGGTCGAGCGCAATCGCCAGCCGCGTCGCGGTGCCGCCGTA
>JAYVYV010000231.1:0-10163 GCA_043783985.1 Acidobacteriota bacterium
CGTCTTCGTCTCGAACCACGAGATCGGACACGGCACGGGCGATATCGTGCGCAAGTCCGTGGACGGGAATGACCGGCCGCGAGTCGTGCAGCACGAGGAAACCTCGTGGAAGGCCCGACCGGATGTCTCGCCGGATGGCACACGCATCGTCTACAGCAGCTACGTCGGCCGCCAATGGCAGCAGCTCTGGCTGATGCCGGTGGACGGCGGCTATCCGTTGCCGCTCACGTACGGCGACTACGACAATACCGAGCCGCGCTGGTCGCCTGACGGCACGACGATCGCGTTCATCTCCAACCGCGATGGGAACACCGCGCTCTGGGCCGTCGATGCGTTCTCCGGCAAGCAGCGTCAGATCAAGATCGAGCGCCGTCGATATCTGAGCGCCCACGGTTCACTGACCTTGCGCGTTCGCGACGAACAGGGGCGAGCGTTGGCCACGCGAGTCAGCATCGCCGACGCGCGCCATCGGCCGTACGCGCCGGACGACGCATGGATGTTCGCCGACGACCTGCTGGTACCTGAGCAGCAGACGGTGGAAACGCGGTATTTCCACAGCACCGGCGACAGTGTCATCTCTGCTCCGCTCGGCCCGCTGTCGGTGACGGTCAGCCACGGACCGTCGTTCGAAGTGGCGCACGTCGCGGTCGATCTTCGATCGCCGCAGCAGCCGTTATCAGTGACGCTGAAGCGACTGCCGGGGCTGGACGACTTGGGACGCTGGTGGAGCGGCGATCTCCACGTCCACATGAACTACGGCGGGCGCTACCGCGACACTCCTGACCGGCTCGCCGCGCAGGCACATTCGGAAGACCTCAATCTCGTCTACAACCTCGTGGTCAACAAGGAGCAACGCGTTCCCGACGTGGCGAGCTTCCGAACCGCTGTCGATCCGGCCTCGGACGCGACGACGATGGTTCTCCACGGACAGGAATTCCACAGCAGCTACTGGGGCCACATCGGTCTCCTCAACCTGACCGACCATCTCCTGCTCCCCGGCTACACCGCGTATCCGTTCACCGCGGTCGCGAGCCCCTTTCCGGACAACGGCATGGTCGCGGATCTTGCGCACCAGCAGCGGGCGCTGGTCGGCTACGTCCATCCCTTCGACGAAGACGTCGATCCCGCGAAGGACGCAACGCTGACAAACGGACTTCCCGTGGACGCCGCGCTCGGGCGAGTCGACTACTACGAAGTCGTCGGATTCTCCGATCACAAAGCTTCTGCCGCCATCTGGTACCGGTTGCTCGACTGTGGACTGAAGATTCCGGCTGGCGCGGGCACGGACGCGATGGCCAATTACGCGAGCCTCCGGGGTCCGGTGGGGCTGAACCGAGTGTTCGTACCCGCGACTGGGACATTGACGCGCGACGCGTTTCTCGCCGGCGTCAAAGCTGGCCGCGGCGTCGCGACTAACGGTGCCCGGCTGCTCCTCGCATCCGGGACCGCCCAGCCGGGAGACACGATTCGTCTGCCAGCCGGAGCACAGGCGCTTCCATACCGGGCCGCACTACGTGCCAACTATCCTGTCGATCATCTGGAAATCGTCTGGAATGGTCAGGTCGTTGCCCCCTTGGATCCACAATCGGCCACCCGCGGCGGATTTCTCGAGGGCGCCATTCCTGTCGATCGGAGCGGCTGGCTGGTACTTCGCGCATGGAACGACGCGCCGCATGCCAACGTCATGGACATCTACCCGTACGCCACGACGAGTCCGATTTACGTGACGGTGGGAAATGACGCGCGTCATTCGACGGCCGCCGCCGCGTACTTCTTGTCATGGCTCGATCGTCTCGACGCGGCGACCGCCAACAACCTGGCCTATCGGACCGAAGCCGAGCGCCAGGCCGTGCGTGAGGACATCAAGAAAGCGAAGACGTTCTACATGTCGGTCAGAGACACCGCCTCCGAACGCTGAGAAGGACCACGTGTCGTTCATCGGCTCAAGGCTTCGCTCGCTCGCCGTGCTCGGGTTCATCGCGTTGACCTCAGCCGGCGCTGCGATGCCGATGCGCGACGGCGTCGGCCTGCGCGCCGACGCGGTCCGCCCTGCCCGCTCGACCGCATCATCGCGAGCAAGCGTTCGACGCACCGGCCGAAGGATCTCGCAGCCCTGCCGGCGCCGGGAGCAACCATCCGAGCGCGAGCCGACGGCGGTCGCGGACGCTGGGCGTGATGATCACCGCACACGTCCCGCGGCGGGTGCCTCCACCATTCGACTCGGCGTTCCGGGCCGGCGCGGTGCCGTGGGGAAGCAGCTGCGTCGTGTCGGCGCCTCACTCCCTGTACGAGATCGAACGAGTCCGCTTCACGCGCATTGATGTGTTGAACCCTCGAACGAGTCCCGCACAGACAACTGCCGGGATTTGAAGCGAAATCGCCGGCCCTTGGGCAAGCCGGGCGCCAGCTGTTGGGGCATACGCGGCTCGGGTCTCACAACGGTCGTCCAGTCGTGAAGACCGGGATGCGCTGGACTATAGTGGCTCTCCTGCCTAAATCCGATCGGTTCCGGCGCCCGATATTCTTCTGGCTCGTCGTCGTCGCCTGCGCGGCGTACGTCGGATTCCTCGCGGTCTCGGTTTCCATCACGATGCGCGCCTACGGAATTGCGAAGGCGCCGGGCTGGGCTGTGCACGCCACCCGCGGCGGATGGTTCGCCTCCGATGTCGACGACAATGGACCGGCGGCCGGCCGGATTCAGCGCGGCGATCGCTTGCTCGCGATCAACGGCGACCAGCGCTCGGCCGTCGTCGGCGTGTCCTACTGGCGAGCGGTTCGCATCGGCGACCTGTACCGCGTCGATCTCGAGCGCCGCGGCGAACGCGTGTCGGTGGAGCTGCCGATGCGATCGGCCGGCGGCGGCTATCTGAACGCGCTCGCATGGATTTCAAGCCTGGCGTTCTTGATCTGCGGCGCGACGCTTGGCCTTCTTCGTCCTCACGATCCTCAGGTCCGTCTCGTCTCGGTCTGCACGGTGCTGGTCGCTTTTACTTCGGCGGCACCGATGGGATACAGCCGTGGATTCTTCGTCGGCGCGGAAGCAGCCGCCTATTTCGCCGTGCAATCGGCAGTGCCGTGGATGTTCCCGATCGCGTACCACGCGTTCAGCCGCTTCCCGACGTGGCGGTCGCCGGGACGAATATGGCGGGCGCTCCAATGGCTGCTGTACGCGCTGTGCCTGCTCGTGTTCTGGCCGGCCTGGTCGCTGAATTATCTCGGCGTCGACGTCCACGAGCGGACCACAGCGTTCCTCGTCGCGCATCCGTCGCTGTACCTGACCGCCGTTGTCCTGACTCTTCGCACTGGATGGGCGTTCTTCTTGACATGCCTGGCGCTCGCGATGGCGGTCACCGCACGCAATTATCGGAACCTTCGCGACGCGGACAGCCGACGTCGAATCCGCTGGGTCGTTGCAGGGCTCGTGACGGCGTTCGTCCCGTTCATCGTCACGAACTCCCTGTACCGCTTCACCGGACTCATCGGCGAGGACGTATATCACAGCTATGTCGGCGCGCTCGCATCCCTGCCCATGGCGCTCATACCGGCGACGATCGCGGTGGCCGTCTGGCAGGAACGGCTGTTCGACATCAGCGTGCTCGTCCGCCGCGGGTTGCAGTATCTGCTCGCGCGCGCGGCGCTGCGCGCGCTGCTCGCGGTGCCGGTGTCGCTGCTGGTGTTCTCGATCGTCCTGCATCCGAACCGCACCGTCGGCCAGATCCTGCTGCAAGGCGCTGGCTGGCTGAACCTCGTCTGGATCGCCGCGATTGCCGCGGTGCTCCCGGCACGTCAGCGACTGCAGACGACGCTGGACCGGCGGTTCTTCCGGGAGGCGTATCAGCAGGAACAGGTGCTGGTGCAGCTGATCGAGGAAGTCCGGCAGCGCGATTCGCTCGCCGACATCGCGCGGCTCGTCAGCGCGCGGGTCGACTCGGTGCTGCACCCGACCAAGCTGTACATTTTTTACAAGGCGGATGAGCGGAGCGATCGATTCGAGACGCAGTCGTCGGCCGACATCCTCGCGCCGCCGCAGCTCTCGGAGCAGCGAACGCTGCTCGGGCTGCTCGAACACGGGACAGTGATCCGTGCATTCCCGGCGGATTGCGACGGGAAGCTGCCTGCGAGCGAGCGCGACTGGCTGGAGACGCTTGGCGTACGCCTGATCGTGCCCATCACCGGCGCGCGCGAGCGGCTGGTCGGCGTCCTGCTTCTCGGGGCGCGGATGTCGGACGAGCCGTACTCGGCGACGGACCTGCGGCTGCTGCACGGCATTGCCGCACAAATCGGCCTCGTCTACGAGAACCAGCACCTGCAGGCGCGCGTCCGCATCGACGCCGACGTGCGCCGCGACGTCCTCGGCCGGCTGGAAGAGAAGAGCGTCAGCCTGTTGAAGGAGTGTCCTGTGTGCGGCGCGTGCTACGACAGCGTGGTCGAGCGGTGCGTGAACGATCACGCGGAGCTCGCGCTCACCCTGCCGATCGAGCGCACGCTCGACGGCAAGTACCGGCTGGAGCGCGCGCTCGGGCGTGGCGGCTTCGGCGCCGTCTTCGAAGCGTCGGACCTGCGGCTGCACCGCCGCGTCGCCGCGAAAGTGATGATGGGATCGCTCTTCGGCGACGTCGCCGCACTGCGCCGATTCGAGCGCGAGGCGCGTGCCGCCGCGAAGATCGATCACCCCGCGATCACGCGCGTGCACGACTATGGGTCGGTCGGTTCGGGCGGCGCGTACCTGATCATGGAGCTGGTGGCCGGCCGCACCTGGCGCGCGGAGCTGCTGCGCTCCGGCGTCATCGGGCCGGCACGCGCGGCCCAGTGGTTCGGGCAGCTGCTGGCCGGACTGCAGTTCGCGCACACGCTGGGCGTCGTTCATCGCGACCTGAAGCCCGAGAACGTGATGATTGTCGGCGACGCCGTGAAGATCATGGATTTCGGTCTGGCACGAGTGCTCGACACCGGAACCGGCGCCACCGAATCGGTGAGCCTAGCCGGCACCGGCATGGGCACGCTCGGCTACATGGCGCCAGAGGCCTTGACCGGCGGACCGGTCGACGAGCGCGCGGATATCTTTGCCATCGGCGTGATGGCGGTCGAGACGCTCACCGGGGCGCGCCCGTTCGGCGGGCAGACGCCGCAGGAAGTGCTGCTGGCGCTGCTGCGAAGCGAGTACCACCTGCCTGCCCAATCGCCGGAGGCACGTGCGCTCGACGCCGTCTTGCAACGGTGTCTGGCCAAGGACGTGCGCGATCGTTACGCATCGGTCGGAGAGCTGGCGACGGATCTGATTCCCGCCATCGCACGATGGGAGGGCTCCGACGTCCGCCGTGAGGCGGCGGCACCGGACAATCCCACCGTCGATCGTCGCGCCTAACCCGAGAGAACCCTGGAGACGCGGTCCACCAACGTTCGCGACGGGAGTGCGCTCCCGTCACGGCGGCGCCGCGAGCAGCGCCTGCCTGGCCTTCGCGATTTCACCACGCGAGGCCACGCCCCGGACCGCGCGCGATCGCGATCGCCTGCCGCACGATCCGCGGTGGGGTCGCTCCCGATAGACGAATTGGTGATCGACCTCAATTCGCGGCCTGACGCAAGCGTCGTCCACCACGCGCACGAAACCGATACACACGTAATACACACGCGGCCTGCGCCCGGTGTGTTTGGATCAATGTTTATCGAAAAAAAACGAATGGTTGCGGGGGCGGGATTTGAACCCGCGACCTTTGGGTTATGAGCCCAATTCAATCATTCTACTGGGGGGCGCTCCCGACCACTCCAGGCCATCTTCCTAATGTTTTCGGCTATTGGTCACTACCCCGAACCACCGCGAGCCTCCACCGATTGTCAGCCATTTGTCAGCCGAAACACCCTCATCGAATCTCGTCATAGACGCCTCGTCAGCCATCTGCCGGGCGCATACTGACCGTCGATGATCCGGCCCCGAACCCGTCAGAATTTCTGCCCTTTCGCGGCGTGTTGCGCGAGCAAAAACGTCTTCGGATACTTCCCGTCGCCAACAGATTTTGAACGAACCGAAGTCCGTGTACCAGAGCCCCTCCGGGGCCTCGGGATTCGATTCTCGAAACGCTTTCAGCTGGTAGAGGTCTTCGGCGGTGATCGTGCGGTCGCGCAGCCGGTCAAAGCGGTGATCGCCGAGCGCGGGAGGCAGACCGCTCCACTGGATTCTCGGCACTACCCACCGAAGGTCATGACGGCCAGTTCCTCCTTGAGACGGGCCTGCTCGTCTACATCGCGAGAACGCGCCAGGCGGTCCGCCAGCTCAATGAAGCGTTTCCTTTCCTGTTGGCGGACTTCGATGCCGGACTCGATGAGCTCCACGATGATGCGGTTGGCGCTCGTGCGGCTGGTCTTCGCCAGCGATTTCACCCGACGGGCCACGCGCGCCGGGAGCGTGACGCTCTGACGGACGCTCTTTTCAGCGATGGACATACCGTCGTTTTACACCCTCGGTGGACAGCTCAAATCCCGCCATTAATCGACAGCTCAAAACCCACCATTTGTGGCAGCGACCGAGACCGGGGAGTTTTACTTCGCGGCTTCCTCCGGACGCAAGTCGGTATGGATCTTGGTGCGCCAGCTCCGTGGCCCGCACTTGAGGACGTGCGCGTGATGTAAGAGTCGATCGAGCAGCGCGGTGACGGCGGCCGTGTCGCCGAGCAGTTTCCCCCAGTCATCGACGGGGCGGTTGGACGTCAGGAGCGTCGAGGCGCGCTCGTAGCGACGCATGACGACTTCCAGGAGGTCTTCGGCGGCCGTGTGAGGGAGTTTTCGCATCCCGAGATCGTCGACGATCAGGAGTGGGACGGCGGCCAGATCCGCGAAATAGACTTTGCGCGTGCCGTCCAGCGTGGCGTCGGCGATCTCTTCGAGGAGCATGTGCGCTTCGCGATAGAGGACGCGGTAGCCTTGCTGGATCACGGCGCGGCCGATGGCTTGCGCCAAGTGGCTTTTCCCCGTCCCTGGTGGCCCGAGAAAGAGCGCGTCCTCGCGCTGCGCGATGAAGCGCCCCGTGGCCAGTTCGTGAATCAGGACGCGGTTCATCTTCTTGTTGAAATCAAAATCAAAGTTGTCGAGGGACGGGTGCGGGTCGCGAAAGCCCGCCTGTTTGTGCCGCCGCTCGAGCAGCCGGTCCTGCCGACGCAGGAGTTCGTCGGACACCAGCGCCGACACGAGATCGATCGGCGTCAGCTTCTCGGTCTGGGCGTGGCGTAAGCGCGTTTCGAGGACGTTCGCCATCCCCGAGAGGCGGAGTTTCCGGAGCGCGTGATCGAGCTCGACAAGATTCATACGAGGTCTCCTGTTTTGCGATCGATGAGATCGCGATAGAGGGTAAGTTGCCGAATGAGCGGGTCGACCTGGCGCAGCGTCAGCGGCACCGGCAGGCGGCGTTCGAGATACCGACGGAGAAAGCGGTACGTCGGCACGCCGAGGTCGAGCGCCGCTTTCGCGGCCTCGTCCACGACGGCCGGACCGTGTTTCTTGGCGAGGGCCAGCACGCCGAGCATGCGGCGGACGCCAGCGGCCCCGTCGTGCTGGTGGATATACGTGCAGACGGCGCTGATGGACGGGCCCGCGGACGTCGCGCGGGCGAGCAGCGCCACCGTGCTCGACGGCGTGCGCGCCGGCCGATCGTCGTCGTGGAGCCGGTGCCAGCCGCGCGGCGCGCGCAGATGCTCGCGCAGGAGCTGGCCCGTCTTCGGGGCGAGCAGGCGGACGTGCAGATCATTCCACTGCACCTGGACCCGTTGGCCGATCCAGCCGGGCGGCGCACCGTAGTACGCGGCCTCGACTTCGACGCAGCCATCGAGGTGCACCGTGCGTTCGCCGTAGCGGTAATACCGAAATGGTTCGAGCGGGAGCGGCCCGAGCGCGGGCTGCTCCTCGGCAAACATCACGGCGACTTGGCGTTTCGTCGTGCCGTGGATCCGTGTGTCGGCCCAGTGCGTTTCCCAGCGATCGAGGTACGCCTGCGCGTCCTCCAGCGTCTCGAAGCGCAGGCCTTTGAGCGGCGTCTTCTGCGCATGGCCGACGCCGGCTTCGACCTTCCCCTTGCGATCGGGATCGCCGACCCGACACGGGAGGGCGACCACGCCATAGTGCGTGAGCACGTCGCGATAGAGCGGATTCAGCGCGGGGTCGTAGATGTCCGGTGTGAGCACGCCTTCGCGCAGGTTGTCGAGCACGATCACCTTCACGGTGCCACCCAACCGGCGAAACGCGCGCTCGTGCAACTCGGCCCAGATCTGCACGCTCGATTTCCACGTGAGCAGCCGGACGGCTTTGCGCGAGCAGCCGAGGGTGAAGACGAAGAGGCGCGTGCGCCGGTATTTCCGAGTGGCCGGGTCGCGCACCATCGGCCCCTCGCCGTAGTCGACCTGGCCTTCTTCGCCGGGCGCGGTCGTGATGACGACGCGCGCCTCGGCAGGCGCCGTGCCGCGCAGTGTCGCGACGAAGCGCCGGACACTCGCGTACCGCGCGGCGAAGCCGTGATCGTCGACCAGGTCTTGCCAGATCGCGACGGCGTTCCGCCCGTGCCGCAGTGCCTCGACAATCAGCTCGCGATACGGTTCGCACGCGCTGGCACTCGGCGCACGCGTGGGCGCCGGGCGCTCGCCGCGGCGGTAGACACCGTTCCACAAATGGCTGGATTTGCCAGCGTAGAGTCGGTGGACACCTCGATGGAAATGGCTGGTTTTGCCGCCCGTTCGCCTGGCCGCCCGCGCGCACGCACCCCGATCCCAGCGGCCAGCAAATAGCCACGAGCCGTCGCGCGGTCGACACCGGTTGCCTCCGCGATCCGCCGCACCGGCCAGCCCAAGCGGCCGAGTCCAAGAACCTGTTGCTGCTTCTGGTGATCCAAGACGTTGCTCATTCGAGCGAAGGACCATGGGCCCGTCGCCTTCGTCAACGTCTCGGCGCCGTCAGTTAATGGCTGGTTTTGCGGTGTCGATTAATGGTTGGATTTGGGTGTCCACCGAGGACACCATGTTGCACCAGCGTGCACCAGGCGCCACAGAGAACCGGAGCAGCGCTTGTCGCGGCCGCCGAAGAGTGGAGTCGTGCTCACGGATGTTCCGAATTCGCCTCCGACACCGAGATCCACAATGAACTCAGCATCGCAGCGCACCACGCGCTCGGGTTTGAGGAGGTCGAGCGTCTCGTGTGCTTCCGAAAGGCGCTCACGAACCGGCAGACGTAGACTGCACAAACGCTTCAGCCACGGTGAATTTCACGACCGCAAGGCTCATTCACCCTCGAAACCGGGTGCGTCGTGGAGTAGACCCTCGAGATGTGTTCCTT
This sequence comes from Acidobacteriota bacterium, assembly GCA_043783985.1. GTDB lineage: Bacteria > Acidobacteriota > Vicinamibacteria > Vicinamibacterales > CAVVIG01 > CAVQFC01. Next base: position 9,313 of record JAYVYV010000231.1, read on the forward strand.
CCTCGATGGAAAGTGTGAGACTTACCGTGTGGGACGAATTGTTTGTGGCAATGTATTGGCTCCTTGGTAGAGGATACGGCAGGTGCCTAACCTTGCCTGTCAACCATGGGCGGGTTGTACTTGGCGTTCAGTTCCCTTTCCTTGTCCTCGAACGTGCTAGCCGTGAAGGCACCGGCCCACACCTCGACCTCCTGACCCGACCGGATCACCGCCGGAATCTTCTGCTTGAACTTATCCAGTGGGCGACGCTGCCAGCGCGCATCTCCGATGGGGCGTCCTTCATCAAAAAGCCACGCTCCGTTGCCCGCGCTTATTGTGTTCTGCATGCGGTCTCTGAGGGTGCCGGCCCTGCTCCCGGCCTTCCCAAACTTGATGATCTCGTCGCTCACGATGAGCGCATACACGACGAATTCATCAATATCGGAATCAATGTAGGCGTGGTAGTGCCCGACTTCGTGCCGGTATCTGCACCGGCTCGTGCAGGGTCCGCCAGCGCGCAACACCCCAACGTGGTGCAAGCCCTGGTCTCCAAGATTCTGCCTTATCGCCATGGGACTACCTTCCTCTCAAAGTGTGACGCCTGTTTCGTGCGCCTCGGTCAATTCAAAAGGATGGACTGCGTGTCATACCCCACGCAGTCCACCCCGCGCGATGACCGCGCTACGCCCGTCCTCGGCCGATACGCGTCTGGGGTTGCGACGCGACATTCGGCTTCACACGCGCTCCGATGAATCACGGACGGCTCGGCGGGGGCCTAGTGGACTGTACTCACTGAAGTACTACCGATTCGATGCGCCGGGTTTCGATAGCTCCAGCGGACCGGTGTCGCGGTTTTGTTGTAGTGCCTGATG
>JAYVYV010000232.1:0-3812 GCA_043783985.1 Acidobacteriota bacterium
GCTCACCCTTCTGCTCGCTTCCCTCCACGAAGTGCAGCGCGGCCGCGCGGAACGCGAAGAACGCGCAACCCTCTGGCCCGTAGAAGAATTGCCCGACAACGCGCGCGCCGTGCTCTCCGGGCGGATGCGCGAGTTGATGGAGTACGCGCGTCGGATCGCCAAAACCAAGGTCAACGTCCTCATCACCGGCGAAAGCGGCACCGGCAAGGAAATCCTCGCCCGCGCCATTCATGACTTCTCCGACCGCGCGCAGCACGCCTTCGTCCCCTTCAACTGCACCGCGATCCCCCGCGATCTCCTCGAGAGCCAACTCTTCGGCCACCGCCGCGGCGCCTTCACCGGCGCCGACCGCGACCATATCGGCCTGATCCGCACCGCGCGCGAAGGCACCCTCTTCCTCGACGAGGTCGGCGAGCTCGGCCTCGATCTCCAACCGAAGCTGCTGCGCTTCCTCGAATCGGGCGAAATCTCCCCGCTCGGCGAGCCCGGTTCCCTCACGATCGACGTCCGCATCGTCGCCGCCACCAACGCCAACCTCGAAGACGCCGTCCGCGCCGGCCGCTTCCGCGAAGACCTCTTCTATCGCCTGAACGTCGTCCGCCTGTCGATCCCCCCGCTGCGCGAGCGCCGCGACGAAATCCCTCCGCTCGTCAACCACTTCGTCGCCCGCGCCGCCGACGAATTCGAAAAAGGCCACCTCGGCGTCGCCGACGAGACGATGGAGCGCCTCCTCCTCTACCGATGGCCCGGCAACGTCCGGCAGCTGCAGAACGAGCTGCGCCGCATGGTGGCCCTCGCCGAACCAGGATCCACCCTGCTGCCGCACGCGATCTCCGAAGAGATCCTCGGCGCGTTGCCGATCTTCCGGCACTCGCCGGCCAACGGCCGCGAGATCGCCGTGAACCTCGACGACAAGCTCCTCCCCACGATGGCCCGCATCGAATGCGAAATGATCAAGGCCGCGCTGCGGGCGCATCACGGCCGGGTGACAGCCGTCGCTAAAGCGCTGGGGATTTCCCGAAAAGGGCTGTACCTGAAGCGGCAGCGCCTCGGCCTGTAACCGGCGCCGCGCGCTCTTGCAGCAGCGCCGCGATCGAATCCACGAGCACCCGCTGCGTCCCGCCCAGCGTCCGGACCGTCTGCAGCCGCCCCTCACGGATCCGGTAGTACACCGTTCGCCGCGACACACCCAGGATGGACGCCGCGTGGTCGATCATCACGGAAGAGGGCATGCCGCAAAAAACGCACGAACAATGCCCCCGTGAGCCTCCGTCGATCAGCATCTCCTGTCGTCCTGTGGATCGAGGAGTCGTCTCGACGGCCGTCATCTCCCCTTCTTGCCGGGTATTGGCTTCCCATTCCTGTGCCGCGCCGGAACACGCCGTTCCCGCATACAATCCGCCCATGAACGGCCTGATGATGGACTTCCCGCTCACTCTGTCCGCGATCTTCCGCCGAGCCGAAACGCTCTTCCGCCGCCAGGAAATCGCCTGGCGCAACGCCGACCGATCGATCAGCCGCTACACCTTCGCCGATTTCGCCGGCCGCGCCCGCCGCCTCGCCCAGGTGCTCCTCGACCTCGGCATCCGCCCCGGCGACCGCGTCGCCACCCTCGGGTGGAACCACGGCCCGCACCTCGAGGCCTACTTCGGCATCCCCCTCATGGGCGGCGTCCTCCATACGCTCAACCTCCGCCTGCACCCCGACGAGATCGCCTACATCGTCAGCCACGCCGAGGACCGCGCGATCCTCGTGGACGAAAGCCTGCTGCCGCTCTGGGAACAGGTGAAGCCGAAAGTCGACGTCCCCATCTGCATCGTCGTCGGCGCGTCGAAGCCGGTGGCCGACGGCTGCCTCGAATACGAAGCGCTGATCGCGAAGGCGCAGCCGGCGCTCGAGCTGCCCGACCCCGACGAGCGCAGCGCCGCCGCCATGTGCTACACGACGGGGACGACGGGGAATCCGAAAGGGGTGCTGTACTCGCACCGCGCCCTCGCGCTGCACACCTTCGGTCTCCTCCTCGATCAGGGCATGGGGCTGCGCGAGAGCGACACGGTGCTGCCGGTGGTGCCGATGTTCCACGCCAACGCGTGGGGCATGCCGTTTGGCGCCATCATGGTCGGCGCGAAGTTCGTGATGCCGGGGCCGCACCTGGATCCGGCAAGCCTCGTCGATCTGTTCGTGCGCGAGCGCGTCACGCTCACCGGCGGCGTGCCGACGATCTGGATGGGCGTGCTGCAGTACCTCGACGCGAACCCCGGAAAGTTCGACCTCTCCGCGATCCGCGCGATGTATGTCGGCGGATCCGCCGTTCCTCAGGCGCTGATCGAGGCGTTCGAGCGCGGCTACGGCCTGCGTATCCTCCACGCGTGGGGCATGACCGAGCTCGCGCCGCTCGGCACCGTGGCGCACGTCCCCGCCGCGCTGGGCGACGCGTCCGACGCGGTCAAGTTCGCGTATCGCGCGAAACAAGGACGGCCGTCCCCCTTTGTTGAAATTCGCGCCCGCAACGAGGACGGCATCGTCCCGTGGGACGGCAAGACGATGGGCGAGCTCGAAGTGCGCGGGCCGTGGGTCGCCAGCAGCTACTACAACCGCGCCGACTCCGCCGACCGCTTCACTGATGACGGGTGGTTCCGCACCGGCGACATCGCGACGATCGACGAGGACGCGACGATCCAGATCCAGGATCGATCCAAGGATCTGATCAAGTCGGGCGGCGAGTGGATCAGCTCCGTCGCGCTCGAGTGCGCGCTGATGGGGCACCCCGCCGTCGCCGAAGCCGCCGTGATTCCGGTGGCGAGCGCCAAATGGATCGAGCGGCCGCTGGCCGCCGTGGTCCTGAAGCCGGGCGCCGCCGCGACGCCGGAGGAGCTGAAAGCGTTCCTCGCGCCGCACTTCGCGAAGTTCTGGCTGCCCGACGACTTCGCGTTCGTCGACGCGATCCCGCGCACGTCGGCCGGCAAGTTCAAGAAGAGCGAGCTGCGGGAGCAGTTCAAGGACTACCGGGCGGCGGAATAGCCGCTCTTTTCACGATTCGAGGGTACGGAAGGATGATATAGTCAATTTTGATTAGTCAAAATCATGTAGATGGCTTCTGAAACCCCAACACCCACCTCGCGCGGCTGGCGATTGCCGACCAGTAACCTGAGCCTCCCCGAAGTCCACGGTTCCATCGCCATTCCGCAAGGGGCCGGATTCTGGCGCAAAATGTTCGCGTTTGCGGGTCCCGGCTACCTGGTGGCCGTCGGCTACATGGACCCAGGAAATTGGGCAACCGACCTTGCCGGCGGCGCGCGCTACGGCTACACGCTGCTGAGCGTGATCATGATCTCAAACCTGATGGCGATCCTGCTGCAGGCGCTCTCGGCGCGACTCGGGATCGCCAGCGGACGCGACCTCGCGCAGGCCTGCCGCGACAGCTACTCCCGCCCGGTCACCATCGTCTTGTGGCTGCTCTGCGAGGTGGCGATCGCTGCGTGCGATCTCGCCGAGGTCATCGGCGCGGCGATCGCGCTCAACCTGCTGTTCGGACTGCCGCTGATCTGGGGCGTCTGCCTGACGGCGCTCGACGTGCTGGTCGTCCTGTTCCTGCAGCATCGCGGCTTCCGCTACGTCGAGGCGCTGGTGATCGCGCTGATCGCGCTGATCGCCGGATCGTTCGCCGTCGAGCTCTGGCTCGCCGGTCCGAGGCTGGGCGGCGTCGCGCTCGGGTTCATCCCGCGCACCGAGATCCTGCGCAACCCCGACATGCTCTACATCGCGATCGGCATCCTCGGCGCGACGGTGATGCCCCACAACCTCTACCTGCA
>JAYVYV010000233.1:0-10144 GCA_043783985.1 Acidobacteriota bacterium
CGTCGAGAACGGCGCGCCGGTCCTCGACCAGTTCGGCAACGTCACCGGCGGCGTGCGCTCGCCGTTTGTCGACGTGCCGACGAGCACCTGGTTCGGCAACTCCACCGGCGCCTCCTTCTGCGGTATCGCCGGCCACGAAACGCCGTTCGACGCGGCGCGCCTTAAGGCGCTCTACCCGTCGCCGGGCGATTACGCGCGGAAGGTCGCCGACAACGTCGCGGCACTCGTCAAGCAGCGCGTCGTGACGAAGGAGGACGGGGACGAGCTCATCGCCGACGCGAAGAAGACCGCCGGACGCTGATCGCTGCCGTCAGGCCAGCCTGCATTACCGGACGATGACGATCGGCGCGCGCCAGAAGGCGATCTTCTCGCTGGTCGGATCGATCACCGTGACCTGGCAGTCGTAGCGTCCGGTCGCGAAGCTCGCGAGCGGCAGGCTGAAGCGCAGCGGCACCGCTTTGGTTTTCGTGTCCAACCCCTCGGTGACCAGCATCGGCGCCGTCTCGAACGCCTTGACGTCCCCGCGATAGAAGCTGACGTACGCGACCAGCGGCTGCGTCGCCGTGGCGGCGCGCTGATAGGCCTGGGCGAAGACATAGAGCTCGCGCCCCCGGCTGAACACGCGCGTCACGCTCGGCACCAGCTTCTGGCCGTCGTGGACCAGCGGGTTGGCGGCCTCGGCCGCGGTCTTCTGCTTGACGCTGTATAGCGCATCGCTCAACGGCACGCGCTGCGTGCTGAGGACGACGGTGCTGAGCGGGACGCGCTGCAGCTCCTTGTTCAGGTTGGGCACGGTGAAGCCCGCCTGATACGTGCCGATGCGGCCGGTCTCCTCGTCGCGCGCCAGCAGCTTGATCACGTACTTCCCGGGCAGCAGGGTGAAGCCGGTCTCGTAGAGCAGCGGCCGCGTCGCCAGCTGCGCCGCGGTGCCGTCGTTCAGCTTGATGTCCAGCTTGTCGCGCACGTTCTGCACGGTGATCCCGTAGTCGTCCTTGACCTTGCCGATGAAGTCGATCACCGTGCGCGGCGCGCCGCGCCGCCGCGCCAGCGCCAGCTCGCTGCCCGGAATCTTGACCGCGACGGGCACGAAGTATTCGGCGCTGTTCAACTGGAAGTAGTTCACCTCCATCGCGATCGAGATCTCGGTGACCGGGTTGTCGAGCATCAGCGCCTCTTCGAGCTGGCGCTCCTTGTCGGCGGCGGTGAACTTGGCGAACTCCTTGTCGGCGAAATAGCCCTGGCGGTAGGCGAGCTCGCCCGCGAGGCCGCCGCGCAGCGAGATCTTCACCCGGTGGAAGCGGCCGTCGGTCGCCGGATGGGTGCTGTAGTAGCCGACCATGTAGTAGCTGGACATCGACTCCGCGGCCTGGGCGATGCCGAGCGCCAGGTCGTTGTAGTCGAACATCGCGCGGCCGCCGGTGTCCTTGGCGAGCGCGTACAGCGTGTCCTGCGATCGCTGGAAGGCCGTCTGCGCGTTCTGCGCCAGCTGGCCCGTGAACGTTCCGAGCCCGCCCGGCGACGGTCTCGCGGCATCGCCGAGCGGCGCCTGCGCCACGAGACCCCTGGCGTCGATCGGATGCAGCGCGACGTTGGCGCTGATCGCGGCGTTGGTCGTCGCGCGCAGCTGCGCCTGGTTGTCCACGCCGTTGAGCCTCAGGCCGCTGGCGAAGTAGATCAGCGCCTTCTGTTCCGGAAGCGCCCGCAGCATCGTGGCCGCCGTCTGGAGCGCCGACAGCTGGCGATCCGTGTTCAGGATGCTGAACTCCGCATCGTCCTGGCCGAAGGCGGTGCCGATGTCGGTGTTGTCGGGGATCCCGTCGCCGTCCTTGTCGTCGCCGAAGATGAGCGTCTGCAGCACATCGCGCAGCGCGCCGCGGTCGGCGGTGAAGTCCTGCTTCACGCGCACCGCGCCGCCGCCGAACGTCATGATCGCCACGAGATCCGACGGCTGCATCTGCGCGTCGAGGAACGTCTGCGCCGCCGCATAGGCGCGCATCTGATCGCCGGGCGGCATCGCGGTCAGATCGAAATAGAGCACGAGCAGGCGGCGGTCGCGGTAGCGCGTATCGCCGGCCGGCGGAATGGCAATCTGTCCCTGCGTCGCCGACGGCGCGCTCACGACGGCCGGGAAACGCGGCGCCGGCTCGGCCGCGCGCGCGTCGGCCGCTCTGTCCGGCAGCCGCTGGAATTCGACGAAGCTCACCGTCTGCGGCTCCCCGTCTTCCGCGACCACGAAGTCGGCGGGCGTCAACCCTTCGATCGCGCGGCCGTCCGCGCCGCGCACGGTCACTGTCTGGACGATGAGGCGGGCGCTGCTGCGGAAAACCGGGGGCGCTGGCTGCTGGGCGGCCTGCGGCGCTGGCACAACGGACACGACGGTCGCAAAGGACACGAAGGACGGGAACAGGAGGAGCCTTCGCATCCGCATCAGAATCTCACGCGGATGCTCGTCTGTACCTTGCGCATCGGGTTCGCGATCGTCGGCAGCCCGAACTGCGGGCTTCCGACAAACGCGTTGACCGCGGCGTAGGTCACGCGGTTGAGGACGTTGGTGGCGTTCGCGCGCCAGTCCAGGTTGAGCCGGTCGCCCCAGAGGAACGTTCGTCCGATCCCCGCGTCGAGCGAGAACTGGCCCGGGCCGGTGATCGAATTGCGTCCTGCGTTGCCCCACGCGCCCGCCGCCGGCGCGCTATACGCTGCCGGGTTCAGGTAGGAGCCGCCTGTTGCCGCATCCGTCGGCGCGCCGGTGAGGCTCGCGCGAATCGTGCCGGTGACACCCGTGCCGGCGACCGACGTCAGGTACACCGGCGTGATCGGCAGGCCGCTGCCGGAGGTGACCTGGCCGGTGAGCGTCCATCCCCGGAAGAATTTCGCCGCCGCGCCGTCCATCAGCCCGCCGCCGCTGACCCCGGCGCCGGTCGTGTACTGCAGCTGCGCGGCCAGCAGATGCCGCTGATCGAAGTTCGACGCGGCCCACTCCGTCTCCGGATGCAACCAGTCCTGGGCGATCGCCGAACCGTTCGTGCTCACGCCCGTGAACGCGCTCGCATCGTCCATCGCCGTCGAGAGCGCGTACTGGACGGTCGCCGTGAGGCCGTTGCGCAGCCGGCGGCGCAGCTGCAGCTGGCCGGTGTGGCGGTCCGAACGGCCGTTGGAGAAAAGGTAGATGAACCCGGCGGGGCAGGCCGGACACGGGTTCACGGCGCCGGCGGGGACAGTGTTCGGGAGGAACTCCTGCAGCAGATGGCTGCCATGTGTGCCCAGATAGGTCGCGGTCATCGTGAGCGAGGCGGGGAGATCGCGTTGCGCGAGGATCTGCCAGTTGTGCGCGTAGCCGACGCGCAGGTGCGGATCGACGGCGAACGTGTTGGGGGTCGTGCCGGGCGCGGCGTGGAATCCATCGGCGAGCGTGAGCGGGTTCGCCGCGCTGCTTTCGACGCTCAAGGTTTTCGAGAGCGGGGGCTGCTGCGCCAGCAGCGTGGCGATCGGCTGATACACCGACGTGTTGCGGTAGATGCCGTACCCGGCGCGAATCACCAGCGACGACCCGGGCACCGGCCGCAGCGCGAGGCCGACGCGCGGCTGGAAGCCGCGTGCGTCCCCGCGAACCGGACCGTTGCCCACGACCGGACGGATCGACGAGAACCCGGGCGCGACGTCCAGGTTCGCGAGACGCCCGAGCCGCTCGTCGATCGGGCCTTCATATTCCCATCGGATGCCGGCGTTCACCGTCAGGATCGGGCTCACGCGCCAGTCGTCGGTGACGTAGGCGTCGTAGGCGGGCGCCGCGAAATCCTTGTCGGCGTTGCCGAACGCGATCGAGCTGGAGTGTGGAAGGCCGAGCATGAAGTCCGCGAGATCGAATCCCGTGGCGCCGGAAAAACCGAAGGCGCCCCGCCCGTCCTGCTGCGACCGGATGCGCCAGCGCTGACGCCGGACGTCGCCGCCCCAGGTGATGTTGTGGCGGCCGCGCGACGAGAGGATCTCCGCGCCCCAGCCATGCGTGGTATTGCTGTTCTCCGCGGCCTGGCGGCTGGCGAAACCGGCAACGCCGCTGGCGAAGAGCAGCCGCGGCGCCCCCCAGTTGACCGGATCCTGATCGTTGCCGGCGATGCCCGCGTCGCCGGAGACGTTGGTGCGGTTCGCGAAGTACGGCGTGACGCTGTTGGCCAGCCGCGTGAACTGATAGCGGAGACGTAGTGACAGCAGCTGGGAGAAGCGATGCGACCAGTTGACGATGGTGTCGATGCCGGAGGCACGGCTCGAGTCGGTGAATCCGAACACGTCGCCCTCGTCTGTCGTGGTGCGCTGCAACGCGAGCGTGCCGAACAGCTGACTCCGGCCGCCGCGCAGCGATTGCGTGAACCGCGCCTGTCCGGCGTCCTGGTGTCTGGTCGCCAGCACCGGCGCCTGATAGTTGAACCGTCCCGCGGCGTCGAGGTTCGGCAACGGGTAGTAGTTCAGCAGCGAGACTGCCTGCGGGCTGAGCCGCGCCCGCGGAATCACGTTCCCGGCGAACGGGCGGCCGATCGCCGGATCGACGAGCTGGATCGGCCGCCCCAGGGCGTCGCGCGTCTGCGAGAAGTCCCCCGCGCGCTCGAACGGCGTCGGCATCAACGCCGACTGCGTGCTCGCGTTGTGATCGACCGTCCGCTGGTAGCCCAGAAACATGTTCGGACCGTTCCGCAGCAGGTTCGGGATTCGAAGCGGTCCGGCAAACGAGCCCATGATCTGCGCGTCGGTGTACGCCGGCTTCGCCGTCGGCTGACCGGTGAACGAGAAGGGACGCGCGTCGAGCGCGGAGTTGCCGAGCAGCACGCCGACCCCGCCGTTGTAGAGCGATCGCACGTTCCGCCGGTTGTTGCCGAAGGCCGCCAGTTGCGCGAACGGCGATGCCGCGCCGTTGTTCACGCTGCCGTTGACGAGGAATCCGTCCGCGCCGCCGCGATCGGCGTCACCCGCCGCCGCCGGGTCGTTCACCAGTGCGGCGCCGTCGGCGGAGGCGTTCACCTGCGCGCGCTGAAAACCGGCAGGTGGAGACGTGGGAGCGGGCGCGATACCAGACGGCGCAGCCGGCCGGGTGCTGTCCGACCCGTCGTCCGCGTCTGGACGCCGAGCGGGTGCGGGCGCGGCGGCCGCCGCCTTCAGGTCGCGCGTCATCTCGGCGAACGGCAGCAGCTTCATTTCCCACGATGACGCCGGCGCGTCCGCGGGGATCGTGATGTCCTGTGTCGCGCTCGCGAAGCCGAGCATCTCGACTCGGATCGTCCAGAGACCGTCCCCGATCGCCGCGAAATGAAACATGCCCTGCTGATCGGTGATCGTGACCAGCTGCTGATCGCGGTGGATCGCGGTGACCGTGGCGCCCGGCACTGGCAGGCCGCCGAACGTGACGCGGCCGACGTAGTCCGTCGCCGCCGAGGCCGGCCGCACGCTCATCGCGATCGCGACGATGACGGCGATCAGCCACAACCCGCGTACCCGCACGTGTGTCTTCAACCTTCGGTGGGCCGTTCGAACGCGAGCGGCGCCTGCGCGACGAACGGCGCGGCAAGCAGCGCGATCTTCACGTCAGTCCTCGACGGGCTTCTCGACGCGATCGATCACCAGGACCTCGACCGGCCCGCGCTGCGAATCCAGCTTCAGACCGAGCTGTTCCTGCACCGCGGTGAAGAGCGACGGTCCGTTGGGATCGACCGGCAGCTCGGGTGCGCCGGGCGGCCGGTTCGGCATCTGATCGGGTGTCCATGTCAGGTTGAAGTCGTAGGCGCCGGTGAGGCCCGTGCGATCCTGTACGATGCGCCCCGCGAACATCCCCAGGCTGTTGGCAAACTGTGCCAGGGTCGAGCCGCCGACCGCCATGTTGCCCGGTCCGATTCTGATCCCGCACGGCATGGTGTCGCCTGGCTGGGGCGGACCCGGCGGCGGCATGGGGCCGCCCCGACCGCGTCCCGCGCCGAACGCCGCCTCGCAATCGGTCTCCGACTTTTTCAGCGCGGGCCCGAGCTTGCCGTCGCTCCGCGCCAGGATCAGCGCGTAGATCGGCGAGTCCTTCGTCTCGTTGTGAACGACGAGCTTGAAGCGCTCCGCGAGCAGCGAGCGAAGCATCAACTGCAGCGGCCCCGGTCCCTCACCGGGCCGGCCGGGCGGGATGTCTCGATACTGCGCGGGAACCTTGGCGACGAGGTCGAAGTGATCGGAGTTGAGCCAGCCCGGTCCGCCGGTAATCTGGGAGTCCTGCAACTGATAGGCGTTCCGAATCAGCAGCCGCACCGTGACGTTGCTCGCCGTGAAGCGGCCCGGCTGGTTCTGCAACATCACCCGGCCGTCGCCGGAGTTGTTCGGCTTGATCGACGCCACCTCGAACGCCGGCGGGCCGACAGGAGCCTGCGGCGATTGGGCTGCGAGGCCCGCGACCGCAAGAATCGCGGCAGCCGCCACGAGCATTCCGCGCATCCTGGTCATAATTCGCTCACTGTAGCGCATCACGTCCCTTCAGACGTCGGCGAATGCCGCGTGGTCTGGGCAGGCGCGCGTCGGCGATCCGTGAAGATCGCGGCCGACCGTTTCGACTCCCGGCTGCGCGGATCGCCCCGTCTGGCGCATCTCTGCGCGCGACCTCACACCGAGTGGTCCGCCTCGGCCTGCGGCGTTACAATCCGGTCATGGCCAGACGCATAGCGATCGTCCTGTCCCTGGCGCTGGTCCCCTCGGCCGCATGGGCGCAGGACGACCGCGGCGCGAGCGTCGGCGCGAGCGTGTCGGCGACGAACATGGACTCGCGCACGGAGCTCTCGTTCGCGGGCACATTCGGCTTCCGGTTCACTCGCGTGGTCAGCCTCGAGATCGAATCGACGATCGTGCCGAGACTGCGCTCGCCGTTCTCGGGCGGCCCGGTGATTCAGAGTTCGACCCAGACGACGGTGTCCACGTTCTCTTCGGCGTCCGCGGGCGTCGTCCAGGTGTACCCCGGACCGGTCTTCGGCGATGCCGGCGGACGCGTGGTCATCTTCTCCAACAACGTCCGCATCGATATGCCGGTGGCGACGACGAGGGCGACGCCTTATTTCGTGGCGGGCGGCGGCATCGCGAACGTGCGGCGGACAGCTACTTATACGTATCCCGTGCCGCTCGCGCTGACCCCGACGCTTTTTCCCGGGCCCGTGCCGGTGCCCTTGCCGTTCCGGACCGTGAGCCAGCCGATCCGATCGTCCATCACCGAACTCGCGCTGACGCTCGGCGGCGGGGTGGAGATCCACGTCGCCCCACACGTCTCGATCGGTGTCGACTTGCGGTTGCTCAGGTTGCTCGGCGATCAGGAGCAAAACGCGGGGCGCTTCGGCGTCGGCGCGCGCTACACGTTCTGAGGGCTGAAGCGAAGGCCGTCGCGGTCACTGCTGCCCGCGGAACAAAACCGATACGTTCATCTTCACTTCGACCGGGACGCCGTCCAGCCGCGTCTGCGAGAACTCCCACTGACGCACGGCTTCGACCGCCGCGGCGGCGAACTCGGGCTCGCCCGGCGTCACGACTCGGAGCTCGTTGATGAAGCCGTCGACGCCGATCCGCGCCTCGAGCCTCAGCGTGACGGTCCGCCCTGATCCCGCGAACTTCGCCGGATACTGCGGCTTCTTGTCATACAGCTTCAGCGGTTGTTCGATGCAGCCGCCGACGGTGGTCTGGCTGCACGCGCTCGGCGGCGCCGTGTAGACCGCGCGCACCTGGGGTGCGCGAGCGGGAGCCGGCGGGCCATCGTCGATGCTGATCGTCTCCTGCAGCTCGCCGAGCTGCAGCGCGACGTCCTGCAGCAGGCGCTGTCCCGCCGCGAGGGTCAGGCGGCCCTGCGTCAGCGCGAACCCGGGGCGATCGACCTCGAGCACGTAGTCGCCCGCCGCCAGCCCGGCAAACGAGAAATGACCGCTCTGGTCGCTGCGCGCCGAATGCCTCTGTCTGGTCGCCGCGTTCGAGAGCGCCATCGGCGTGTCGGGCAAAGAGCGGCCGACCGTATCGACAAGCGATCCGGAGAACTGCGCGGTCGCCTGCGCCGACGCGACGAGGCCCGCGATGGGCAGGGCGATCGTCAGCAGCGCGAGCACCGTGACGATGCAGGCGGAGCGGGTGAGCGGGGTGCGGTTGAGGCGTCTGTTCAACATGGCGCTGACTCTCCTTTCGAGGCTGGACGGACGCGCCATGGCCGGCGCGGGAAAGAACGTGCGGTGATGCTGTTTGAACGCGCGCGCCAGGTCGAGCAGCGTCGAGGCGTACGCCGTGCCTTCCACCCCCAGCCCCAACACCACGTCGTCGCAGGCGTGCTCGCTCTCGCGGCGCAGCTGCCGGCAGGCGATCCAGATGATCGGGTTGAACCAGTAGACCGCGCGGAGCAGTTCCGCCGCCATCTGCATCAACCAGTCGCCGCGGCGGATGTGCGCGAGCTCGTGCGCCAGCACGATCCGGATCCGATCTTCCGGCCAGCCGCGCGCAGCGTCGGGCAGAATCACGTCCGGTTGATGCAGCCCCCACGTCACCAGCAGCGTGGGGTGGCGGCTTTGCTGCAGCCGCACCGGGCGGCGCAAACCGAACTGGCGCGAGAGCGCGCCGGCCATGTTCGTCCACGTTCGGTTGACGACCGGCTGCGAGCGCGAGGCGAGCCACCAGAGGCGCGCGAGACCGACCAGCAGGAACGACAGGTTGAGCGCGACGCCTGCCAGCCAGATGGGCCGCACGATGCGCAGCGTCGCGGCGGATTGAACCGGCACGAACCGCATCTGCTCGTCGCCGTTGGAGGGACCGGCGATCTCGCGCTCGTGGATCGGGATGAAGAGCGCCAGCGGCTCGACGCGCCGGCCGAAGAGCAATGGGCTGACGGGGAGGTGCCAGATCGGCACGATCCGTTCGAGCAGCGGCGTCGCGGCGGCGCAGACGAGGGCGGCCGCGAGCACCCAGTGTCGGACTGCGGCGGAGCGTTGCCGCAGCAGAACGGTCGACGCGAGGCCGAGCAGCACGAGCAGCGACATTTTGATCATCGGCTGCCTTCCTTCCGCGCGTCCGCGACCAAGGCCGCAATCTTCTTCAGGTCCTCGTCGGAGAGATGCGACGCTTCGCCACCCAGTACCGCGGCGACCACCTGTTCGGCCGAACCGTCGAAGAAGGTTTCCACCAGGTGCTTCAGCGCCGACTTGCGGGCGGCGTGGCGGGGGACGGCGGGCGCGTAGATGTAACGCAGCCCTTCTTCCTCGTGCCGGACGTGCGCTTTGTCCTCGAGCACGCGCAGCTGCGTGCGGACGGTGGAGTAGCTGGGCTCGCCCGGGAGATCCGCCATGACCTCGGCGGCGGTCGCGCGGCCCCGGCGGTAGAGGACGTCCATGATCTGCCGCTCGCGGCGGGTCAGGGTCGTATGGGTGGAGGACTTGGCCATGTGTTATTTTTGTAACACGTATGCTATAAAAATAACAAGACCGGTGTCAACCGGGAACCGCCGCGCCCCGTCTCACGTCTCACACGTCATTGACGGGAGGCGGCATGTCACTGTTGACGCGTCTGTTGGGGAAGAGCGAGCCACCGAAAGTCCGCGTGCGGGTGTGTGTGGAGTGCGGGATGCCGCTGGCCGAGCACAAGGACTGGTGCGCGATCCGCCGGCAGCAGCTCGAGCGCGAGAAGCTGAGCGCCGCCAAGGCCTGTGGTCAGACGTGATTTCTGAGCATCAATTCCTTCGGGTGGGGCGCCAGGTACACCTGGCCGGCGAGGTAGTCCACGGCATGGACGCGGACGTGGTGGCGCACCAGCGTGATGGGGACGATGAGCGGCACGAGCCCGAGGCGATAATCGTCGATCGCGGCCAGCAGCTCGGCGCGCGACGCGGCGTCGAGGGTCTTCTTGAAATAGCCGACCATGTGCTGCAGGACGTTGGCGTGGCGCTTCGGCGTCGCGACGGCGGTCAGCGCCTCCATGAACCCTGCGGTGTAGCGCGCCCGCAGCGACGCGCGATCCGCTGACTTGGCGGCCGCGACGAAGCGTCCCAGCCGCGTGTAGGCCTGGGTCGAGTGCGCCAGCAGCACCAGCTTGTGCGCGGTGTGGAAGCGGACCAGATCGCCGACGGTCCAGCGCGACTCGAACAGATCGCGGAGGCGGCGGTACGCGAACACGC
>JAYVYV010000234.1:0-3808 GCA_043783985.1 Acidobacteriota bacterium
TCGGTGTCGCCCGACATGATCGTGCGCTCCTTGCGGAGCACGGTGCCTTCCTTGCGAATCTTGTCCTGCAGCCGCATCAGGCCGTAGAGCAGCGCCTCCGGGCGCGGCGGGCAGCCCGACACATACACGTCCACGGGCACGACCTTGTCCACCCCCTGCAGCACGCTGTAGGTCGGGAACGGTCCGCCGGCGTTCGAACAACTCCCCATCGAGATGACCCACTTGGGCTCGGGCATCTGGTCGTAGAGACGGCGCAGCACCGGCGCCATCTTCTTGGTCACCGTGCCGGCGACGATCATCAGGTCCGACTGCCGCGGCGAGGCGCGGAACACTTCGGCGCCGAAGCGCGCGATGTCGAAGCGCGAGGCGGAGGCCGCCATCATCTCGATTGCGCAGCACGCGAGGCCGAAACCCATCGGCCAGATGGACGATTCGCGCGCCCAGTTCAGGACGCGATCGATGCTCGTGGTGATGAAATTGTCCTCGAACTGGTGATCAATCAAACCCATCGTGGTAATCCTCTCAGGGCTCAGGGCTCGGGGCTTGGGGCTCAGGGCTTTCTGCCCTCAGCGCCGAGCCTGCAGCCCTACCTGGGGTAGTACTCGGCGTTTTTCTCGATGAAGTGCGACCACTTGTGCGGTGTTTCATCGAGCGCGAAGATGGCCTCGACCGGGCACGCCGGCACGCAGGCGCCGCAGTCGATGCACTCGTCGGGGTGAATATAAAGCATCTCCGCCGCCGCAAACGTCGGCTCGTCCTTCCGGGGGTGAATGCAATCGACCGGACAGACGTCCACGCACGCGGTATCCTTGGTGCCGATGCATGGCTCGCAAATGATATACGCCACGGTGCTTATTCTACTAGCGTCGTGTGATCCCGCGCTCGTCACGCTGTTCACGCCGCCGCACCCGCGGCTGGGGCGCTACCAGGTGTGCGCCTCCGGCGAGCCGATGCAGGCGGTGAACGGCGGTCCGATCGAGGCGCTGGAAGCGCTCGACGCCTTCGGCGCCGCCGGCACGTACGACCGTCCGGCCTTGTCGCGCCTGTACGGAGGCACACGCGTTCGGGTGTCCCGAGGGTGGACTCGGACGGGCGACCGGTTCGAGTCGATTACACGGCTGTCGCCGTACCCGGACGCGTCGCTGACGCGCCTGCTGCCGGGCACGCTGGAGATTCGGTGGACGCTGGACCGGTGGACCCGAAGGCCGTGAAGCGCGCAAAAGGAAAAGCCTATAATTTCACCACAGGCATGACAGGTCGGCACGCGATCCCACGGCTCGTCTGGCTGCTCGTCGTCTGCGTGACCCGGGTGGCGTCGGCCCAGGTGCTGCCTTCGGAGCCAATCACGCTCGCCGGCGGACGCGTGACGGTGAGCGGCGACGTCTCGGCGGGCTACGGGTCCGCGGATCCCGGCTTCTTCAACTTCACCGACTACGAGCACTCCGCGCTCCGGCTGCTCCGGCTGAATCTCACGGCGGCGGTCAAGGCCGGGCCGCACTTCACACTGCTCGGCGAGATCCGCAGCGAGAATCTCGGTCCCGTCCGCCCGTACGCGATGTACCTGCGCGTCCGGCCGTGGACGACACGCGACTTCGACGTCCAGATCGGGCGCGTGCCGCCGACCTTCGGCGCGTTCGCGCGCCGCACCTACGCCAACGACAACCCGCTCATCGGCTACCCGCTGGCGTATCAGTACCTCACCACGCTGCGCCCGGACGCCGTGCCGGCAAGCGCCGACGAGCTGCTGCGCAAGCGAAGCCTCGGTTGGCTCGTCCGCTATTCGCTCGGCGACCCTGCGGCGGAGGAAGGCGTGCCTCTCGTCAGCGCGTTCCGTTGGGACACGGGCGTCCAGGCGCACGCCACCGTCGGCATGCTCAGCGCGACGGCGGCCGTGACGGCCGGGAGCCTTTCGTTGCCGCTCGTCTCCGACGACAAGCACGGGCGTCAGACGGCGGGGCGCATCGAACTGCGGCCGGCCGTCGGTCTGATCCTGGGCGCGTCATTCGCGCGCGGGCCGTTCATGGGCGAGGCGGCCGCCCGGGCCGCGGTGGGCGACGGCCACGACGCAGATTTCACGCAGACGGCGTGGGGCGGCGACGCGGAGTACTCGCGCGACCATTACCTGCTGCGCTTCGAAACCATCGTCAGCCGGTGGCAGGTGCCGATCGCGACGCCGCCGGCCCGGCAGCTCGCGCTGCAGACGCCGCTCGGCGCCGTGTCCGCGTCGGTCGAGGGCCGGTACAAGCTGCGGCCCGACCTGTACGTCGCGGCGCGCTACGATCGTCTGGGGTTCAGCGACCAGACCAGCGCGACGGCGACGCTGCCGTGGGATGCGCCGGTGACGCGGTTCGAGATCGGGGCGGGCTATTCGATCCAGCGAAACCTCTTGCTGAAGGGCTCGTTCCAAGGCGACGACCGCGACGGCGGCGTGCTGAAGAAAATCGCGCGCCTGGTGGCCGCGCAAGTGGTGTTCTGGTTCTGATGGAGACACAAAGGACACAACGGTCTCGACGGACACACGGGGCCGGCCCCGTCAGCGGGCTGCGCCCGTACGTGATGCTGTGCCTTGCCTTTGTGTCCTTCGTGTTGATGCGGCCGCCGGCGAGACTAGCGGCTTCACGTCCCGGCTCGATCCGCGGCCGGGTCGAGCTCCGCCGCGTCGCGACGCCCATAGAGCGCCGTCCGAGCGTGGCCGATCTGGGCACGCCGGCGCTGCGCGACGTGCCGGATCTCCGGCGGTCGGTCGTCTATCTGGAGTCGGCGCCGCGCGGCGCGTTCGAAACCAGCGACGGCGGCCGCGCGGTGATGGATCAGCGCAACGAAACGTTCGTCCCGCACGTGCTGGCGATTATCACGGGCACGACGGTCGATTTCCCCAACTCGGACAAGTTCTACCACAATGTCTTTTCGCTCTCGAAGACGCGGCCGTTCGATCTCGGCCGGTACGCGGCTGGTAACTCGCGCCCCGTCCGCTTCGATCGTCCGGGCATCGTTCGCGTCTTCTGCGACATCCACTCGCACATGAACGCGTTCATCCTGGTGTTCGGCCATCCCTTCTTCGCGATGACCGACGCCGAGGGACGCTATCGCATCGAGAACGTGCCGCCCGGCACCTACGGCGTCATCGCCTGGAACGAAGGCACCTCGTCGGAGCCGCGGGCGGCCACGGTGCCCGACGGCGGCGCCGCCGAGCTGGACTTCACGCTGCGATGAAGATCCTGTCGTCGCTGCGAAGCCGGATCTTTCTGGCGAGCGCCCTGCTCGCGGTCTTGTGCATCGGCGTGGCGATCTCGCTCGTCAACGTCACGGTGACCCAGGAGGCCGAGCGGACGCTGGAGCGCGAGATCGTCGCGACCGCCGCGCAGGTGGATCAGCTTCGCGCGGACCGCACGCAGACGTTCACGCTGATGGCACATCTCATCGCCGACCTGCCGAAGCTGAAAGCGGCAATGGAGACCAACGATCCGCCGACCGTGCAGGACATCGCCGGCGGGTACCAATCGCAACTCCAGGCGAGCCTGCTGATGGTCACCAACAAGGTGGGCCAGGTGCTCTACGCCGCGGGCGGATCCCCCCGTGCGGCGGCGATCGCGGCGAACCAGCCCGCGGTGCGCGACGCGCTTGCGGGACGCGACAGCCTCAGCCTGCTGCCGCAGCCGAACGGGATCCTGCAGGTCGTCACGATCCCGGTCACGCTCGAGCGCCCGCAGCGCGAGATCCTCGGCACCTTCAGCACCGGCTTCCTGCTCGACGACGCGCTCGCGGCGCAGCTGAAGCAGATCACCGGCAGCGACGTCGCCTTCGGCAT
>JAYVYV010000235.1:0-3804 GCA_043783985.1 Acidobacteriota bacterium
GGCACGTGGCGCTACTTCGGCATGATGGACGCGGTCGTCTTCTCCAGGGGCGTGCTCCTGGGCACCGTGTCGGCGATGATGGTCATCGTCTTCGCCTACAATTTCGTGAATTATTCCCGCGCCGTGTTCGTGATCTATGCCGCCCTGCTCATCCTGCTGCTCGCGGGCACGCGCGCCTCGTTCCGGTTGCTCGGCGAGTTCACCAACCGGCGGCGTTCCGCCGGGCAGCGCTGCGTGATCTACGGAACCAGCGGTGCGAGCGTGGCAACCATTCGCGAGGCGTTCAACGACCAGCCGCTGAAGATCGTCGGATTTGCCGACGACGATCCGATGCAGGCCAATGCGCGGGTTGCCGGATACCCCGTGGTCGGAGGCTTCGGCCGTCTCGTGACGATGATCGGCGCCGGGGAAGTGGATTGCGTCGTCGTCAACACGCGGGTGGCAGACGTCGACCGATTGCAGGCACTCGAGCTCGCATGCCGCGAGCACGACGTCGAGCTTGTCAAGATCCAACTCAACCTGAAACCGTTCCACGTCGCCTCGTAGGGCTACGTCGTGGCGATCGGCCTGATGTGCCCGATATCCAGGCGAGGCGGCTCTCCGTGCAGCGCCCCGCCCGGAGCCAACGTGACCGCAAAATTGATCCGCTGACGAGGCACGAGGGTCTCCGCCCCCGGCCGCCGACGCATCCGACCGTGATCGCGTCAGCCTCCCCCCTCCAGACGCGCATCAGCGCGCGCCTAACGCCGCTCCAATCACCCACACGAACGCAATACGTCCGACGAGGCCCAACTCCGCGGCGGTCTGGGCGTAGTAGTTGTGCGCGTCCTCGCGACGGTACACACCCAATTGAGTCGCTCGAAGGACTTGGACTGATGGACAGCACGGCCAGGGCTTCCAGATGAATCGCGACCGGAACCGATCCGTTGGCGAGAAACGAGGCGATGATGAACGCCGCGCCAGCGCGACGGCCCGCCACGCCCACAGCCGTCAGCTCCAGCGCGGACGCGGCATCATCGGCCGCACGGGTGGTCCATCCGCAAAGCCGGTCGCATCCGGGTCTTCACATATCATATCGTCTCCGCTGACGTATGAAGCTGTCCATCATCATTCCGGTCTACAACGAAGAACAGACGATCGGCGAAGTGATCGAGCGCGTCTGGAAGGTGGATCTTGGCGAGCTCGAGCGCGAAGTGATCATCGCCAACGACGGGTCGAGCGACGGTACCCGCCGCGCGATCGACGCCAGCCCGTGGAGTCACGATCCGCGCGTGACGATCTGCAACAGCCCGATCAATCTCGGCAAGGGCGCGGCGGTCCGGCTCGGACTCGCCGCCGCCACCGGCGACATCCTGCTGGTGCAGGACGCCGATCTGGAGCTCGATCCGAACGAGTACGGCCGCCTGCTCGAGCCGATTCTCGAGGGCCGGACGAAGGTGGTCTACGGCTCGCGATTCCTCGAGCCGACGGTTCGGGTCGCGCTCAGGCGGCGCCTGGCGAACCGGTTCCTCACGATGCTGACCAACGTCCTGTTCGGATCGCGCCTGACCGACATGGAGACGGCCTACAAAGTATTCAGGCGCGAGGTGCTCGACGGCATCCATCTGCGCTGCGTCGGTTTCGACTTCGAGCCCGAGATTACCGCCAAGATGCTGCGGGCCGGCCACCGGATCGTCGAGGTGCCGATCGCCTACCGGCCGCGCCGCGAGGACGAAGGAAAGAAGATCCGCTGGATCGACGGCGTCGACGCCGTCTACGCGTTGATCAAGTGCCGACTGGGGGCGTGACGTGCTCGACCTGCTGAAGGAACTCCTGCGCCCCGCCAGCATCTCGTGCGTGCTGGCGCTGCTCGCGTCTGGCGTGGCGCTGCTGTTCGCGCCGTCGCTGGCGCGGTGGGGGCGGCGATGGCTCGCCGCCGTCTTGCTCTTCTACTTGGTGCTGAGCAGCGAGGCGGGCGTCAGCCTGATGGCGCGGACGCTGCGCGGCCAGTACCGGCCGCTGGCGTCGGCGGCCGAGGCGCGAGGCGCCAAGGTCGTCGTCGTGCTGGGGTCGGGCAGCACGAACCTGCGTGCGGCGGGACGGCAGCTGTCGTTGGTCAACATGGAAGCGGGCCTGCGCGTGCTCGAGGCGGCGAGGCTGTTCGAGCTGCTCGACGGTCCATGGGTGATTGCGTCCGGCGGCGTCACCGAGCACGACCAGGCCGCGGCGCCGGAATCGGTGGCCCTGCGCCGCGCCTTGATCGACGTCGGTGTCCGCTCCGATCGGATCGTCCTCGAGTCGGAGTCGAAAAACACCCGCGACGAGGCGGTCGTGATCAAGCGCATGCTCGCCGAGCGCGGCCTGACCGAGCTCGTCCTGGTCACCTCGCCGCTGCACATGCGCCGGTCGATGCTCGCCTTCGAGCAGCAGGGCATGCATCCGATCCCGTCGCCGTCGCCGCTGTCGCCCGAACACTCGTCCCGCGGCAATCCGCTGATGCCGAGCGACCGATGGCTCATGATCGGCGACGCGGTCATCTACGAGTGGCTGGCTCGAGGCTACTACTGGTCGCAAGGGTGGCTGCGCTGACCGCCGCCGGCCCCAGCAGCGTCGATCCGGCGAGCGCGCTCATCAGGCCGAACTGAATCCAGAACGCGGCGGCGGCGCCGCCGGCAAACAGCGGATGTCCCGTCAACCGCGTCGCGAGGAACGCGAGCACGCCGGCGGCCGCGCCCGCCAGCCGCGGATCGCGCGGCGCGCGCCGCAGCGCCTGCGCGGTTCTCGCCAGGCCGGCGCCGACCCACACCGCCGCCAACGCGAGCACGACGATCCCGGGCGCGTCCGCGCCGGTCGCGCCGGCGTCCGAGGCGCGCATCACCGAGAACCAGAGCCCCGCGCCGCCGGCCGCCGCCGCCGCGGCCCAGATTACCCGCCGGTATCCGCCGGCGCGGACCGCCATGCCGAACGCGAGGCAGCCCGCCATCGCGCAGTTGCCGCCGTCCACGAGCGGGTTGTGTGCGAACGCCACGCTCGACCACGCGGCGAGGGTCGCGGACGCGACCAGCGCCTTCGGCAGCGTGACCGACAGCGCCGGATGTCGCCTGAACAGCGACATGGTCGTCGCCACCAGCGCGATCCCTTCAGCCGCCCGCGCGCCGCCGACGAGGCCGAGGCGCGCCACGAGCGCGATCGCGAGCAGCCATCCCACGGCGGCCGCCGCCACCCTGGGACCGGGACGATCCCGATCCCGTCGCCCCAGCCAGCCGGCGAGGAACGTCGTCAACACGACGTCGCCGATGCTGAAGCCGGTGATGCCGGCCGCTGCGGCGATCGCGGGTGCCAGCGGCACCACGAAGGCGCTGAGCACGAGGCCGTAGATTGGAGCGGTGAGCGTGAGCGCCAGCGTCGCGGCTGCAATCAGGGCGATCATCCAGCCGTCGCCTGCAGCGATGTCAGGCATCGTCGCGACCGCGGCGCTGCAGCGCCGCGAGCTCGTTCTGCAGCACGCGGATCGCCGACTCGAGCGCCTCGACGCGCAGCTCGTGGCGCCGACCGCGCGCGAGGGGCGGCTCGGATCGCTTCAGCACCTCGTCAACGGCCGACCAGGCCTTCCACCGGGCTGCTTGCGTTCGCGTACGGCTTGCGGGGGATGCGTCCCGACAGGAACGCCAGCCGCCCGGCGCGGACGGCCAGCTTCATCGCTTCGGCCATCGAGACCGGATCCTGCGCGCCCGCGATCGCCGTGTTCATCAGCACCGCGTCGGCGCCGAGCTCCATCGCCAGCGCCGCGTCCGACGCGGTGCCGACACCGGCGTCGACGACGAG